>NZ_JBHWHH010000095.1:0-28426 GCF_042732555.1 Nocardia sp. NPDC059764 | reverse complement strand
CGGGGGTGCTGGTGGTCGTCGGCTGCGACTCGGCGTGGGGGGCGGCCGCCGACCTGGTCCGGGCCGGGTAGTGGGTGCTGGTGCTGGAACGCGCGGACCATACCGGCGGCGCGGCCGTCTCCGAGCGGGTGTTCCCCGGCTTCGACGCACGGCTGTCGCGGTACTCATATCTGGTGAGCCTGCTGCCCGAACGGATCGTCCGGGACCTGGATCTGAGTTTCGAGACCCGCAGGCGCCACGTCTCCTCGTACACGCCGATCGGCGATGCGGGGCTGCTGGTGGACAACGGCTCCGAGTCGGCGACCCGCGCGAGCTTCGCGCAGGTCACCGGGTCCGAGCGGGATTACGAAGCGTGGCAGCGGTTCTACGCCACGACCGGGCGGTTGGCCGAGCGGGTGTTCCCGACGCTCACCCACCCGTTGCCCACCCGCGCCGAATTGCAGCGCACGGTCGATGATTCCGCCGCCTGGGAGGCGATCTTCGAACGGCCCCTGGGGGAATCGGTGGAGGCCGCCTTCACCGACGACACCGTGCGCGGCGTGGTACTCACCGACGCGTTGATCGGCACCTTCACCCACGCCCACGATCCGGCGCTGCTGCAGAACCGCTGCTTCCTGTACCACGTGATCGGCGGCGGCACCGGCGACTGGAACGTGCCGGTCGGCGGCATGGGCGCGCTCACCGACGCGCTCGCGGCGGCGGCCCGCCGGGCGGGGGCGGAGATCCGGACCGGCCGCACCGTCATCGGCATCGACACCGACGGCGACACCGCGGAAGTCCGCTTCACCCAGGGCGATCGCACCGGCACGGCCGGTGCCCGGTACGTGCTGGTGAACGCCGCGCCGTACACGCTGGCGGGCCTGCTGGGCGAGTCGGCCGACAAACCCGAAGGCGCGCAGCTGAAGATCAATATGCTGCTGCGGCGGCTGCCGAAACTCCGTGACCCACGGGTGGATCCGCGCACCGCCTTCGCCGGTACCTTCCATGTCTCCGAATCCGCGGCCCAGCTCGACCGCGCCTACCGGGAGGCCGCGGCGGGCGAGCTGCCTTCGGCGCCGCCGTCGGAGATCTACTGCCACACCCTCACCGACCCGTCGATCCTCGCGCCGGAGCTGATCGAGGGCGGCTTCCACACCCTCACCCTGTTCGGCCTCCACACGCCCGCAAGGCTTTTCGCCGACGACCCGCGCGGCGCGAAGCGGCGCCTGGTGGACGCCACTCTGGCGCAGCTGGATTCGGTGCTGGCCGAACCCATCGGCGACTGCCTGGCCCTGGACGGCGAGGGCAACCCGTGCATCGAGGCCCGTACCCCCGTCGAACTCGAACGCGAGGTGGGCCTGCCCGGCGGGCACATCTTCCACGCGGACTTGGCTTTTCCCTATCGCACCGGCCCCGCCGACAGCCCGGCGGAGCGCTGGGGCGTCGCGACCGGGCATCGGAATGTCCTGCTGTGCGGGGCGGGCGCGGTGCGCGGTGGCGGGGTCAGCGGCATCGGCGGGCACAATGCCGCCATGGCCGTCCTGGAACAGGACTGAGCGGGTCCCGTCAGCGGGAGGGCAGCAACTGGGTGACCCGCCACAGCCGCCGCGGCAGCTCGCCCTCCTCGAACGAGTGCCGGTCGCGCAGTTCCCAGCCCGCGGCCAGGCTGTCCACCAGCGCCTCGGAGAAGAAGTGCACCGCGAACCCGCCGTGCTCGTAGATGTCGTCGCCCAGCGCCTTACCGGTGCCGAAGTGCGCGTCGTCGGTATTGCGGACGGTGTAGACGAACGCCCCGCCGGGCTTGAGCACCCGGCGGATCTCCGCGACCAGGTCCCGCAACTCCTGGGTGCTGAGGTTCATGCACAGCAGCATGTGCGCGTAGACCGCGTCCACGCTGCGGTAGGGCAGCGGAATCGGCTGGCGGACATCGTGTTCCAGGGTGGTCACCCGCGCGCTCAGCCCGGCCGCGTCCGCCCAATCGCGCAACTGGGCCAGCCCGACGGCGCTGAAATCGGTGGCCGTCACCCGAAAACCGCGGCGCGCCAGGTAGATCGCGTCGCGGCCGTGGCCCGCGCCCAGTTCCAGCACCTCGACGGCGCCCCGCTCGCGGAACAGGTCGGCCGCGTACACCGCGGCTTCCGACGGCTGTTCGCCGTACACGCCCGGATGCGTGCGATAGGTGCGCTGCCAGTGTTCGTGCTGGTCGCTCATGTCTCCATCATGTCCGACCAGTGGCCCGCCCGGGGCTAGGACGTGCGGCGGCCGTCCGCGCCGTGCTGGCCGCCCATGATGTCGGAGCAGCAGCGAATGAAGTAGCGCACCACCGGATCGGCCTCGGAGGCGTCCGGCCACACCACGGCGACCCGGGTGGGGCCGATGCCGTGCACGGGCCGGAACACCACGCCCGGGAATTCGGTGCGGGAGGTGGAGGCGGGGGTGAAGCTCACCCCGAACCCGTTGGCGATGGCGCGCAGCCATTCGTCGGTATTGCGGGCGATGGCGCCGATGATGGCGGTGTCCGCGGGCCGCGAGTCCAGGCCCATCCAATAGTCGCGCCACCAACCGGTTTCGGCGGGGGAGGCGACGTAGGGCTCGTCCCACAGTTCCCGGAACGCGATGTCGTGGCGGTCGGCGAGCGGATGGTCCTCGGGCAGCGCGATCCAGCGCGGTTCGGCGAACAGTTCCCGCAGGTGGTATTCGTCCTGACCGGGAAAGGGCAAGCGCAGCAGGGCGACATCCACATCGCCCTCGTCGAGTCCGGCGGTCGGGTCGGTCCAGCCGCCCTGGTGCAGATCGACCTGCCAGTCCGGGTGCAGCCGGTGGAAGACCCGGATGATCTCCGGGATATGGCCGTCGGCCGCGCTGTTCACGCAGCCCAGCCGCAGCACCCGGGAGGCGCGGCTGGAGTCGCTCTTGGTGGCGCGCAGGATCCGGTCCCAGGACGCGAGCAGCGCGGGCAGCTGCTCGGCGAGCACCTTGCCGGCCGCGGTCAGGGTCCAGCCCGCCCGGGACCGGATGAACAGCTCCACACCCAGCTGCTGTTCGAGCTGTTTGATCTGGGTCGCCAGCGCGGGCTGCGCGACATGCAGTCGCTGCGCCGCCCGCGGCAGGTTCTCCGCATCCGCGACTGCCAGGAAGTAACGCAGTAGTCGCGTGTCGATATCCATGCCACCAGGTTAGGAACAGGGCAATGCCACCAGGTTAGGAACCAAGGCAACCGGTAGGCATACCGTTCACGGAAGGTGTTGTCTAGTTCCGTGACCTGCGAGATTGCTCCGGCAGGGTTGGCCCGCAACCGCGGTTTCGGGTCTTCCCGTGGCGATACCACCGCCCGGCGAGCCGGGTCTTACACGGTTTCCAGCGGGCATCTTTACCGTCCCGACGCAACTCGCCGAGGACACCAACGCCGCCAAATTACGGGCAGCGTTCACATCACGATCCAACACCAGACCGCAATGATCGCAACGGAATACGCGCTCACCCAAAGCCAGCTTGGTATTCACTGTCTTGCAGGAAGAGCACGTTTTGGAACTGAGGTACCAGCGGTCGGCGGTCACCAACCGCCCGCCGTACCAGCGGGACTTATATTCGAGTTGGTGGCGCAGTGTGGAGAACCCGGCCGACCAGATCGCCTTGGCCAGGGACCGATTGCGCAGCATCCCCGCAACATTCAAGTCCTCCACCACGATCGTCCCGTATTCGCGGGTCAGGCGGGTGGTGAGCTTGTGGAGCCCGTCACGGCGCATCGCGGTCACACGATGCTCGAGGCGGTTGGCCTTGGCGTTGGCCTTCTCCCACCGCCGCGACGGCCCCACGCCGTGCTTGTGGTCGGGGCCTCGGCGGCGAGACCGCACCCGCCCAAGCCGGCGACGCCGCTGCTGGGTCTTCTGGTAATGCTTCGGGTTCGGGACAATCTCGCCCGTGGACAGGACGGCCAGGGACTTCACGCCGACATCCAACCCAACCTCGGCGTCAGGCCGCGCGGGTTTCGGATCGTTGCGCTGGACCCGGACGGTGAACGACACCCACCAGCGGCCACCGCGCCACGACAGGGTCATGCCGCCCAGTTTCGCGGTCCCGTTGCGCAGCCGCCTGGCGAGCTTGCGCGTCGATTCACCGGTCCGGACGACCCCGATACGGGGAATCTTGACCTGCCGCAACCCGTCGCCGAGACCGTAACTACCGGTGGTGACGGTAAACGACTGGTGCGAGTGCTTCTTCTTCCGGGCCGGGACGCCCATCATCGGGCCGGCGCGGGTGCCGCGCTTGGACTTCGAGTAGTTGGCGAACGCATCAGCAACGCGCGCTATGCCGCATGAGTACGCCTCTTTGCTGTTCTCCGCCCACCATGGCGCGACCGCGTCCTTTTCGGCGTTCCAGGCTTTGCGGAGACTGTACGCGGATTGGTTGACCCACGGTGTCAGGTCTTCGTCGGGGATGCCGTGGTGGCTTCGGCCTGCCGCTGCGCCCAGTTGGCGAGGACCTTGCGGCGGCCCCAGTTGTAAGCGAACCGGGTTGCCCCGCAAGGGGAACGCAAGGCTTGCGCCTGGTCATGAGTCGGTTCCAACGTGAACCGGTACGCCTGAATCTGCCTCACCCCAGCCTCCCCGGGGCGATCGTTCGACGACGATGGTTCGCTCACCTGTTCGACAGTAGAGAAGCCGGACCAGACACGACAACATCGAAACCGAAGACACGCCAATCGAATTACAGCCACCGCACCGAAGCCCGACCGTCCCACCGCAACGCGCAACGCGCAACGCGCAACGGCACGAAACGTCACAAACCACCCAACAGTTTGACTATCCTCTGGCTTGAAAGGTGGGATTCGGGCGGCATGCTACCGGCGGTTCCGGGTCGGGAGGGGCGGCGCGCGGGGAGTGACGGTGGTCGCGTCCGGCGATTCGTGGACCAGTGGCTGCGTCCTGGCGAGAATCAGCGCACGACAGGCAGTTCCGAGCCCGGATCGGCGAGCCAGAGCAGCCAGTGAGGGGCGAGCAGGGCGCCGAATTCGTCGTAGCCGGTCGCGCTCGGGTGGAAGCCGTCACCGGCGGCGATATCGCGCATCCAGATCCGGTTCTCGCGTAAGGGCTGATGGGCTCGCAGGTAGGGCGCCTGCGCCTGCTCGCACAGCTCGGCGTAGCGGACGTCGAGGTCCAGCAGCCGGGCATTGTGCTCGTCGTCGACGTTCGGCGGCGGCGCGACCACCATTGCCTGCCAACCCCTTTCCCGCGCCCGGCGCAGGATCTCGGCCAGATTGCGCACCGACTCCGCGGAATCGACTCGGGGACGCCCGTTCTCGAACTGGGTGTCGTTGACGCCGGTGGAGATCACCACCCGGCAGTCCGCGCCCGCGGGCAGCCGGGGCGCGCATTCGGCCTCCCACCGCCCGCGTAGTTCGGTGCTGTTCTCCCGGCGGATCCCCAGGTTGTAGTAGGTCAGAGGCTGCCCGGCCGCGGTGGCGCGGGCCGCCAGCCGCCCCGCCCACCCCAGGCATTTCTGATCACCGACCCCGGCGACGAAAGACTCCCCCAGAAAGCAGACACGCAGATCGAGCACCACGGGCCGATCCTCGCACGCCGGTCGGACCGCCGCCCGATCCTCGGAATAAGCCGGAAAAACCGATACCGGAACCGGGCGCGGCGGACGCTTCGGGCCGGGCTTGTCGGGCAGTGTCCGGCGCACGGGTTACGGTTAGCGGCGTCAGCCGACCCTGGGACCACAGCCGTTCCCACGATCCGAAAGCGCGAATAGGACATGCGAGTCGACGGGCGGGAGATTCCCGTCTCCGGCAGCCTGCTGCAGCCGCGGATCCGCCGAACCAGCGACATTCTGCGCGTCGTGCTGTCCGCACTGTCCGTGGCCGTGGTCATCGCGGGATCGCTGATCAGCAGGCCGCAATGGGAGGCGCTGGAACGGTCGGTATCCAAGATCGTGGGGTTCCTGACCCCGGAACAGTCCAACCTGGTCTACATCATCTACGGCATCGCCGTCCTGGTGCTGCCCTTCGCCATCCTGGTGCGGCTGGTGCTGCGCCGGCAGTGGAAGCTGCTGGCGGGCTTCACCTCCGCGGGCCTGATCGCGCTGGCGCTGTTCTCCACCACCGGCAGCGGCTTCTCCGCACCCCGCTGGCATCTGTCCGAGGCCGGGCAGGTCAACACCTTCCTGTCGCAGTTCCTCGACGATCCGCGCTGGATCGCCATGCTGGCCGCGACGCTCACCGTGGCCAGCCCGTGGCTGCCTGCCAGGGCCCGGCGCTGGTGGTGGACGCTGTTGCTGGCGTTCGTGCCGATCCATCTGTTCGTCTCGCTGGTGGTGCCCGCCCGCGCGGCCCTGGGCCTGGTGGTGGGCTGGCTGGTGGGCGCGGTGATCGTGTTGGTGGTCGGCACCCCCGCGCTGGAGGTGCCGTTGGCCGCCGCGGTGCGGGTGCTGGCCCAGCGCGGCTTCCGGGTCACCGCGTTCACGGTGCTGCGCCCGGCGGCCCGTGGGCCGCTGGTGCTTTCGGCGGCGACGACGCCGCAGCCCGAGCTGAGCGCCCCGCCCAACGGCCCGTCCGACGCGGACGAGACCGGCGAATCCCATTCGCCGGACGACGAATTGATCATCGAACTCTACGGCGCGAACCAGCGCAGCCGCGGCATGCTGCAGCAGCTGCGACGCTGGCTGACCATTCGCAGCGGCGAGTACCCGGCCCCGTTCGCGTCCATGCGGCGCGCGGTCGAGCACAAGGCGCTGATGGGTTTCGCCATCGCGGATCTGGGCCTGGCCAGCTACAAACCGCTCACCGTCGCGGCGCTGGACCGCGGCTGGACGCTGTACGCGCACACCGTGCCCCAGGGCCGTCCGCTCGCGGCCGCCGACGGGGAACCGGCGCTGACCCGGGTGTGGCGGGCGCTGCACCGCATGCACCAGGCTCAGATGTCGCACGGCGATCTGCGCACCGACGAGATCCGCATCCTCGACGACGCCGTGTTGTTCGGCGGCTTCGTGCAATCGGAATTCGGCGCCTACCAGGTGCGTTTCGACTCCGACGTGGCCCAGCTGCTGCTCGGCTCGTCCGCGCTGTTCGGCACCGGCCCGGCGGTGCGGACCTCGCTGGACGTGCTCGACAAGCAGGCCGTGCTCGACGCCTCGGCACGACTCACCAAGACCGCCATGCCCCCGCACGTCCGCAAGGCGGTGCCCGACGCGGGCGAGCTGATGAAGTCCATCCGCGAGGAGGTGGCCGCGCAGACCGGGCAGGACAAGATCGAGGCCGCGCAGATCAACCGCTTCTCGCGCAACCAGATCATCCAGCTGGTCCTCCTGATCGGCCTGGTGTACGTGGCCTACCCGTATATCAGCGCGGTGCCGACCTTCGCCTCCGAACTGGGCAACCTGAACTGGGGGTGGGCGCTGCTCGGCCTGACCGTGTCCGCGCTGACCTACGTGGGCGCGGCGATGGCATTGTGGGCGTGCGCCTCCGAGGCCGTGAAGTTCGGCAACCTGCTGCTCATGCAGGTCGCCAACACCTTCGCCGCGACCACCACCCCGGCCGGCGTGGGCGGTCTGGCGTTGAGCGTGCGCTTCCTGCAGAAGGGCGGGCTGGGCGCGGTGCGCGCCACCGCCGCGGTCGCCCTGCAGCAGACCGTGCAGGTGGTGACCCACGTGGTGCTGCTGCTGATCTTCGGCGCGCTCGCCGGAACCTCCACCGACCTCTCGCATTTCGTGCCCAGCGCCACCGTGCTGTACCTGGTGGCGGGCGCCCTGCTGGGTCTGCTGGGCGTGACCACCTTCGTGCCCAAGGTGCGCAAGTGGCTGCTCAACGAGGTGCGCCCGCAGCTGGCGGACGTGCTGGGCCAGTTGAAGGATCTGGCCCGGCGGCCGGGACGGCTGGCCATGATCGTGGGCGGCTGCGCCACCACCACCCTCGGCATGGCGCTGGCGCTGTGGGCCAGTATCGAAGCCTTCGGCGGCAGTACGACTTTCGTGACCGTCACCATCGTCACCATGATCGGCGGCACGCTGGCCTCGGCCGCGCCGACGCCCGGCGGTGTGGGCGCGGTGGAGGCCGCGCTCATCGGTGGTCTGGCCGCGTTCGGAGTGTCGGCGGGGATCGCGGTCCCCGCCGTGCTCCTCTACCGCGTGCTGACCTGCTGGCTGCCGGTGTTCTGCGGCTGGCCGATCATGCGCTGGCTCACCGCCAAAGACATGATCTGAGCGACCAGCTGTAGCCGATCAGGCCGAATACTGGTCGCGCAGTGCGACCTTCACGACCTTGCCGCTGGCATTGCGGGGCAGTTCGGGCACCACCACCAGGTGCTTGGGGTGCTTGTAGCGGGCCAGGGACTCGTTCAGGAACGGCTCCAGCTCCTCGAGGGTCAGCTCGTCGATGCCCGCGGCCAGCGCGACCACCGCCACCGGCACCTCGCCCCACTTCTCGTGGGCGCGGCCGACCACGGCGGCCTCGTGGATCTTAGGGTGCGCGAAGAGCACGTTCTCGACCTCGGCGCAGTAGATGTTCTCGCCGCCGGAGATGATCATGTCCTTCTTGCGGTCCACCACGTAGACGAAGCCCTCCTCGTCGCGGCGGACCAGGTCACCGGAGTGGAACCAGCCGCCGTGGAAGGCCTCGGCGGTGGCCTCGGGCTTGTTCCAGTAGCGCTGCATGAGAGTCGGTCCGCGGTAGACGATCTCGCCGATCTCGCCCGGGGCGACATCGTTCATCTCGTCGTCGACGACCCGGACCTGCAGGGTCGGGATGGGCAGGCCGACCGAGCCGAGCTTGCGCAGCGCGTCCTTGCCCTCGAGCACGCAGGTGATGGGCGACAGCTCGGTCTGACCGAAGACCGCCACGTTGAAGGCGTCCGGGAAGCAGTCGGCCATGGCCCGCAGCACCGTGTCCGAGGCGGGGGCCGCGCCCCACGACAGCGCCCGCAGGGCCAGCTTGCGCTCCTTGACGGTGGGCTCCTCACAGATGAGCTGCCACTGTGCCGGGACACAGAACGCGGTGGTGGCCTGCTCGGCCTCGATGGCGTCCAGGAATTCGGTGGCGTCGAACGCGCCCAGCGGGTGCAGCACGGTGGTGCCGCCGAGCATGAAATACGGGGCGAGACTGCCCAATCCGGCGATGTGGAACAGCGGCGAGGTGCAGAAGCCGATGGAGTCGGGGCTGATCTCCAGGGCCCGGATACAGGTCAGCGCCTGCGCGTTCATGTTCGCGTGGGTGAGCACCGCGCCCTTGGGGCTGCCGGTGGTGCCCGAGGTGTACATGATCAGGCAGGGGGTGTCCTCCGGAATGTCCAGCGGCGCATGGGGTTCGCCCGGCTCGGCGAGCAGCTCGTCGTAGCCGAGCACGCCCTCCCCGGACTGCCCGTTGATCACGACCACGGTGGACAGGTCCGCGGCCTGCCCGGCCACGCCCACCGCGAGCGGCTGCAGCACCGAGTCGGTGACGATCACCTGCGCACCGGAGTCGGCCACGATGTAGGCGACCTCGGGCGGGGTGAGCCGGAAGTTCACCGGCACCGCGATGGCGCCGAGGGCGTTGATGCCCATGACCGCCTCGATGTACTCGGTGTAGTTCAGCGCCAGGATGAGCACACGATCGCCGAACCCGACCCCTCGACGGGACAGCGCGTCGGCGAACTTCTCCGACCGCTCGTGCAGCTGCTTCCAGGTGATCTCCGCGCCCTTGAACTTGAAGGCCACGTGCCCGGGCCGCATGGCCGCGTGCGTGGCGATCTGGTTCACCCAGTGGTTGCGAGCCGATCGGATCGGCTCGTCTAACGGCTGGAAGGTCATGCGGTGTCCTTTCACGCTGATCGACCGTGAGAATACCGCTTAACTTTCTGACGTGACAAGGGTTACAGAGAAGGATTCATCGATAAGTTCTCACCCAGTCATCCAGCAGTTCAGAGGCAGTATTCGGGGGTGTACCACCCTGTTGTCCACAGGCACCCATCCACAGACCCACAGGTGACGGCACTGTGTTTATGCAAACTCTGACTCACATCAGGGTTGTCGCTCCATATGCAACTATGCGAGTATCGGGGCAGTTGCGAGAGGCAGGGAGAGGACAGCGCCCATGGCACTGAAGACCAGATTCACCGAGACTTTCGGAGTGGAGCACCCCATCGTGCAGGGCGGCATGATGTGGGTCGGCCGCGCCGAGCTCGCCGCGGCCGTCTCCGAAGCGGGCGGCCTCGGCATCATCACCGCGCTGACCCAGCCCACCCCCGACGACCTGCGCCGCGAGATCGACCGCGCGCGGGAGCTGACCGACAAGCCCTTCGGCGTGAACGTCACCATCCTGCCGTCGATCAACCCGCCGCCGTACCAGGAGTACGCGCAGGCCATCATCGACTCCGGCGTGAAGATCGTGGAGACCGCCGGCTCCAACCCCGAGCCGTTCCTGCCGTACTACAAGGAAGCCGGGATCAAGGTGCTGCACAAGTGCACCAGCGTCCGGCACGCGCTCAAGGCCCAGAAGATCGGCGTCGACGGCGTGTCCATCGACGGCTTCGAATGCGCCGGCCACCCCGGCGAGGACGACGTGCCCGGCCTGATCCTGATCCCGGCCGCCACCCAGGCGCTCGACATCCCGGTGATCGCGTCCGGCGGTATCGCCGACGCGCGCGGCCTGGTCGCGGCGCTGGCGCTGGGCGCGGACGGCGTGAACATGGGCACCCGTTTCATGTGCACCCAGGAGTCGGCCATCCACCAGACGGTCAAGGAGCAGATCGTCGCCAACTCCGAGCGGGCCACCCAGCTCATCTTCCGCACCATGCACAACACCGCGCGAGTGGCGGACAACGAGATCAGCCGCAAGGTCGTCGAGATCGAGAAGGCCGGCGGCAAGTTCGAGGACGTCCGGGACCTGGTCGCGGGCGCCCGCGGTCGCCGCGTGTTCGAGGAGGGCGACCTGGACGCCGGCATCTGGTCTGCCGGTCAGGTGCAGGGCCTCATCGACGACATCCCGACCTGCGGCGAGCTGGTGTCGCGCATGGTCGCCGAGGCCGAGGCGCTGATCGGGCAGCGACTGGCGGGCATGCTCGGCTGAGACCCTTCGGGATGATTCCGGCGAAAGACGGTACGTCCCAGACAATTACGACAAGAGCCCTTGGCACTCGTGCCGAGGGCTCTCGTCATTCGGGGTATCCCCGGACGCTGGATCCGTCATGCTTTTCAGTAACGACGGATGCGGCGGAGGTGCCTGAAATGGCAATCACTCGAATCTATCTCGACGACGACGCGCTGCGCCGGACCATGGCCATCTCCGGTGTGTACACCGAACAGGACGCGGTGAACCTAGCACTGCGCTTCTTCAGTACCCACGCCACGGCCGAGGATTTCGACCAGCCCTTTCACTCTCGCACCGCCTCGTAATCCCAGGCGGCGGTGAGCCTCGCGCCGGTCGCGGGGCCGTGCCTGCACGAAAGGTCTTCAGACCGCGAGGAAATCTTGGCAGAATCGCCGGAGTACCTCGACGGCCGACAGCGCGCGGACACGGGAGGGCATTCCTGTGCACCACAGTACGAGAACGACCACCGATCCCACCCCGGCGACGAGGGTGTCGATCGTCGGTGTCGGCTGCCGGGCCACCGGCACCGACTTCGACCACGCGTGGTTCGGGCTGGACCGGCTCGCCGCCGTCGGCCTGACCCCGCGCCAGCGCACCACCCTCGAGGCGGCCGTCGAAGCCCTCGACGACTCCGGATTGGGTTGCCTGGCAACGGGTTCCCAAGCGGCGGTCCTGTTCGGCGCGATCGGCGGCACCAATACGGCACACCACCTGTCGCGTGCGCTCGACCTGCGCGGACCCAGTCTGACGGTGGACAGCCAGCGGGCCTCACCACTGGTGGCGGTGGACATGGGCGTCCGGCTGCTGGCCGACGAATCCGTGCCGTTCGTCCTCGCCGGGGGCGTGGATCTCACCCTGCTCCCGGACATCTCGGACCTGCGCCTGCCACTGCCGCGGGGCGCGGGACTCGAGGGCGGCGACCGCGCGGGCGGTGGCGCCGGGGTGTGCACCGTCCTGGTGCTGCAACGCACCGCCGACGCGTTGCGCACCCGGACCCGCCGCTACGCCGAAATCGGCGGCCCCGGAATCGGTTTCCGCGAGGCACGCGGTGTGGACGCGCACATCGCCCTCGACGATCCGCGCCGGGGCGGATCGTCCGACACCGACCGCGGCGAGGAACCGCCCGTCCTCATCCCGGTCTCCGGACCCGACGCCGTCACCATCCACCACCTGGCCCTGCGCTGGGCCGTCGCGCTCGGCTCGTACCGATCGCTGCGCGAATTCGCCGCCGCCACCGCCAGACTCGTGCCGGAAGCGGCCCGCGCCGCCGTCATCGCGCGCGACGGCATCGAGGCCGCCGCCCAGTTGCGCGCGCTCGCCCGCCGGATCGAGGCGAGCACCACGACGGGTCGCGCCCCGGATCACGCACGGGCGCCGCTGGCGACGCCCGGCACCGGCCCCGTGACCGCCGCTCCCTTCGCGACGGTCTCCGGGCCCGATGTCTTCACGCCGGTTCGCGAACGTGCTGACGGCGGCGTACTTTTCCTGTTCCCCGGCACGGGAGACCATCCCCGGATGGGCCGCGCCCTCGCCGCGCGCTACCCGGTCTTCGCGGCGGCCCTCACCCGGGCAGTCGACGCGGTCGTCACGGTGGGCGGGCCGCGAGTGTGGACACCACGCTACGGATTCGGTCGGAACGGGCACGTCCCCGGATCGACCTCGGCCCACCCGCACCCGGCGTCGGACCACTCACCGCCGTCCACGGCCGGCGCCGCATCGAGTCGCGGCGAGGAACGAGCAGATGCCTCGGAGCTCGACGAGACACAGTGCGCGGGTGACCTTCCCGATAGCGAGACCGGCACTGGGATCGACGGCGACCTCCGAAACTCCAGGAGCCACGACGGGGGAGCCACGGGCATCCCTGATGGTCGCGATGGGATCGTCTCCGGCCAGATTTCGCTGTTCGTCTTCCAGTACGCGCTGGCGGAATTGCTGGAGTCGTGGGGGATTCACGCGGACGGGGTCGCCGGACACGGTGCGGGCGAGGTCGCGGCGGCGGTCGTGTGCGGCGCGCTGTCACTCGAGGACGCGTCGCGGGTCGCGGTGGCGCGAGCGCGGTTGGTGGCCCGGGCCGGTGGGGGCGGGACGGCCGCAGTGCTGGAAGCGACCCCCGCCGAGGTGAATCAGCTGGTCACGCCGATGAGCGCGGAAGTCGCGGTGGCCGCGGTGGACGGCCTCGCGATCACCGTGGCGGGCGAGCCGCGGTATGTCGATGTGCTGGTCCGGCGAGCCCATCGGCGCGCCATCTTCGCACAGCGGGTACCCGCCGGATCGGACCACGAACCGCCACACCTGCCGATGGTCCGCGCCCGCGCCCACGAATTGCGCGGCGAGCTCACCGATCTCGCGCCCCGGCACCCATGGTGGCCGCTCTATTCCACCACCCGCCGCGGCGGCGTGCTGCGCCCCGACAGCCCCGATGGCTCGGCCCACGACACCGACACTCCCACCCTCCCCACCAGCCCGAACAGCGCGCTCCGGATGGACGGCGCGTACTGGGCAGAAAACGTCTCGCAGGCAGTCGAGCTCGCCACGGCATTGGACGGTGTTGTCGCGGACGGCTTTTCGACCGTGGTCGAGGTCGGTCCCACCTCGGTGCTGACCTCCGCGGTGCGGGAGCGGATCGCGCTGCGGGACGGGGCGTGGTCCGTGCTGGCGGCGGATGACGAGGCGGGGAGTCTGTTGCGCACGATCGCGCGGCTGTATCTGGAAGGGCGGACCGTGGATTGGACCGCGCTGGGTCCGCACACGATCGCACCGCCGCAACGGCAGTGGCGGCGACCGGATTCCGGTGATTCGGGCAGTTGGCCGCGGCCCGGGTTCGCCGCGGACGGACATCCACCCGGTCCGGTGTTCCCGGAGGTCGAGATCCGCCCGGAGGGGACCTACGTGGTCGCGGGCGGCCTGGGGCCGCAGGGGGAGGCCGCGGTGCGGTGGCTGCTGGCCGCCGGGGCGCGGGACGTGGTGGTGCTGACCCGCACGCCGCGGCCGCTGCCCGCCCGGCTGACCGGCATGGAGGATCGGATCGTCATGATGCGGTGCGACTGCGCCGACCGCGCCGACCTCGCGACGGCCCTGCAGGACATTCGCGAATGCGGGTCGGCGGTGCGGGGCGTGGTGCACGCGTCCGGCGCGACGCGTCTGGTCGCGGCGACCAATCTGCTGGAGCTGACCGCGGCCGATCCCACGGATTTCACGGTGCTGCTGACCTCGGTGCCCGGTGCCGGCGGGCCGGAGGCGGTGCGGGAACTCGCGGACGCGCAAGTGGATCGGCGCGTCATCTGCGTGGAGTGGGAGGTCGGGCCCGCAGCCTGAACCAGGATCGGGACCGGCTGAGGCATGATGACCGGATGACGGATCCCGAGATCACGGTCAAGTGGAAGAAGGAGCCGGACGAGCACGATTACCCGGCCGCCGCGGACTACCTCGAGATGCTGGCGGAGCCGGACGTCATCGAGCGGGTCGTCCAGTCGCTGCGCGACGCGCCGGTGACCTACAAGAAGGCCAAGGACCTGCTGCGGGCGTCGCACCTGAAGATCCTGCCGAGCTATAACCCCTATGTGCGGCGTGACCTGGCCAAGATCATGGCCGGGAAGGCGTTGTCGCCGATCCTGGCTGTGCGCGGCGACTTCCGCGAGGGCGTGCCCATGCAGATCGTGGACGGCTACCACCGGGTGTGCGCCATCTACTACACCGACGAGAACATCGCGATCCCGGTGAAGATCGCCCCGATGCCCTGAGCTCGGCGTGAACTTCCAGACCCTCACCCTGATCACCCTGCTCGGACTGGCCGGACCCTGGCTGGCCTGGCGGCAGTCCTGGCATCTGCCGGTAATCCTGGGCGAGCTGCTGGCCGGAATCGTCTTCGGCACCACCGGCTTCGGCCTGCTGCACCCGTCCGACCCGACCTTCACCTTCCTGGCCGACGTCGGCTTCGCGGTGGTCATGTTCGTGGCGGGCACCCACGTGCCGGTCCGCGACGCGGCGGTCCGCTCGGCGCTCGGTCGCGGCGCGGTGCGCGCGGTGGCGGTGGGCGTGCTGGCCGTGCTCGCGGGGCAGGGCATCGCGGTCTGGTTCGACACCGGGCACGGGCTGCTCTACGCGGTGCTCATCGCCTCGTCGTCGGCGGCCATCGTGCTGCCGATCATCTACTCCCAGGGCCTGGGCGGAAAGCCGGTCCTGGAGTTGACCGCTCAGGTCGCCCTCGCCGACGCGGCCGCGGTGGTCGCCTTGCCGCTGGTGATCGATCCGGGCAATGCGGGCCGGGCCGCCATCGGCGCGCTGCTGGTCGCGGCGGCCGCGCTGATCGTCTACTTCTTCCTGCGCTGGCTCGAGGAATCCGGCATCCGGCACCGGCTGCACACGGTGTCCGAGGATCGGAAGTTCGCTCTCGAATTGCGGGTCAGCCTGGCGCTGCTGTTCGCCCTGGGCGCGCTGGCCACCCGCAGCCACGTGTCGATCATGTTGGCGGGCTTCGCCCTCGGGCTGGCGGTGGCGGCGGTCGGCGAGCCGCGCCGGGTGGCCAGGCAGCTGTTCGCCCTGAGCGACGGATTCCTCGCGCCCTTGTTCTTCGTCTGGCTGGGTGCGCGACTGAACCTGCGAGAGTTCGGCGACCACCCGTACCTGATCCTGCTCGGCCTGGCGCTGGGGGCGGGCGCGGTGCTGGCCCACGCGCTCATGCGGGTACTGGGTCAGCCGGTTCCGCTGGGCGCCATCGCCTCGGCGCAGATCGGGGTCCCGGTCGCGGCGGTCACGGTGGGCACCCAGCTGCATGTGCTGAAACCGGGCGAACCGGCCGCGCTGATGTTCGGGGCGCTCGTCACGATCGCCGCCGCCGCCTGGGGCGCGCGAAGCGCAGCCCAGTCCCAGCGGGACAACTGATTTCGTGAGGTGAGGGTAACTCCCCGGGTACGCCCAGGATCGGATCGGATCCCAACCGCCGGCCCGCATGTGGGACAGGAGACGGCACTCAGTCCGGCGCTGAAGTTCCGGGGAGGCGGGGGAGATCGCGACCGAGGAGTTTGTCGGTCTCGCGGCGTTCGCGTTTGGTGGGGCGTCCCGCGCCCCGATCGCGGCGCGGTATCAGCGCGGTCAGTTGCGGATCGGGCGGGGGCGGGCTCTTGTCGATCATGCACTGCACCGCCACGGCCGCGCCCACCCGTTTGGTGATGAGCTGCTCGACGATGACGATGCGTTCGATCCCATTGACGCGCACCCGGATCTCGTCACCGGGTTTCAGCGAGTGCGCGGGTTTCACCGGCACGCCGTTCACCCGGACATGCCCGGAGCGGCAGGCCGCGGCGGCCGCCGAGCGGGTCTTGAAAATGCGGACGGCCCAGGTCCAAGCATCAACTCGGGCCTGGGCCGTAGTGCTCAGTGGAGCAGGGGTCACACTCTAGACGATACGGTCACGCCACGACGCGACGCGCGGTGACCACCTGGCCCGCGTGCAGCGGGGTGTAGGAGACCGGGGTGCCGGACTGGACCGCGTTCAGCAGCTTGCCGTCGCCGGCGTAGATGCCGACGTGGCCGCCGCCGTTGGTGATGACGATGTCGCCGGGCTGCAGGTCGTCGAAGGCGACCGGGGCGCCGACATTGGACTGCTCGAAGCTGGTGCGGGGCAGCTCGATTCCGGCCTGCTTGTAGGCCCACTGGACCAGGCCGGAGCAGTCGAAGCTGTAGGGACCGGTGGCGCCCCAGGAGTACTGGGCGCCGACCTTGGTCTCGGCCGCGTGCAGGGCGATGTCACCCACGGAGCTCGGCTTGTTGAAGATGGTCGGCAGCTGGAACTGCGGAGCGGGCGCGACCGCCGGGGCGCCGACCTGGGCGCCGCCGCCCAGAGCGCCGGGGGTCTGCATCGCCGTCGCGGCGTCCTTGACCGTCTGGTTGAACTGCTGCACCTGGGGCGTGAATTCGTCCGGCACATCGAAGTTTCCGATGCCGGGGATCTCGACGGTGGCGGCCGTGGCGGTGATCGCCGGGAAGACACCAGTAGTCGTCGCCGCCATCGCACCCATGACGATGGCACCCTTAACGGAAGCCGGAAGCTTCGATTCCTGCTGCAAGCTGTGCTTACCCACTGAGACGCATCTCCGATCGTGCTGCTTGTAACTTCGCGGGCTGCCTCTCCGATGAAGCAACAGACTCCGCTAAGTCACGAGAAGATTACGACTCGGTCGCCCTGTTGTCCACCCGACACGGGCGGCATGTCCGATGTTCCCGAAAACGTCCCGCTAAGCGGTCATTTCGGTGTAAAGAGCCAGGGATCACGAGACGATATAGGTGATCGTTCCGGCCGTTATCAACCCTTTGCCTGGGCGCCCCGCTCCAGTTCGGCAATCCGCCGGCGCGCGTCGGCGAGGTCCACTTCCAACTGACCCAGGGCCATCACCAGCGGTCCGACCGCGAGGTCGGCCACCAGCTGCGGATCGTCGTACCCGCGCTCGATGGCGACCAGGATGTTGTCGCGGATGCGCGCGGCGACCACCGCCTCGGCGGGGACGTTCCAGGACTCGACCACCTCCGCGACGGTGGGGGGTACGACTTCTTCCGACATGAACCCTCCTGCCCTGGATCCCAACGAATCAGGCATAAGGGTAGAGACCCCCGGCGACAGCGCGGGCACATGTGCCGCATGCCGGTCGATAGCTGCGTCTAGGGCCCGCCATAGATACCCGGATAATCCGTGATTCCCGCGCTACGGTTGGGCCGCATGGACCCCGTCAAGAATCCGTACGCGCCCGGCGCGGGGCAGCGGCCACCGGAGCTCGCGGGCCGGGACCGGCAGCTCGCGGCCTTCGACATCGTGCTGGAACGGGTGGCGAAGGGCAGGCCGGAGCGCAGCGTCATGCTCACCGGACTGCGCGGGGTCGGAAAGACGGTGCTGCTCAACCAGCTTCGCTCCGCGGCTCGCACCCGCGGCTGGGGCACCGGCAAGCTGGAGGCGCGACCGGATCAGGAACTGCGGCGGCCGCTGGCCTCGGCGCTGCACATGGCGGTGCGTTCCCTGGCTGTGGGACACCGCAATCCGGAGCAGGTGGACGATTTCCTGGGGATTCTCAAGGCTTTCGCGCTGCGCTCCACCGCCGACAAGGGCATGCGGGACCGCTGGAACCCGGGCATCGACGTGCCCGCGGTGACCGGGCGCGCCGACTCCGGCGACATCGAGATCGACCTCGTCGAGCTGCTCGTGGAGGCGGCGGCGCTGGTGCGCGATCACGGCATCGGAATCGCGGTGTTCATCGACGAGATGCAGGATCTCGGGGCCGCCGACATCTCCGCCATCTGCGGGGCCTGCCACGAATTGAGCCAGGACGCCGCGCCTTTGATCGTGGTCGGGGCGGGGCTGCCGCACCTGCCCGCGGTGCTGACCGCGTCCAAGAGCTACTCCGAGCGCTTGTTCTCCTATCACCGGATCGATCGGCTGGATCGGGAGTCGGCGGACCAGGCGTTGATCGCGCCCGCCGAGCGGGAGAGCGTGGAGTACTCGACGGAGGCGCTGGACGCGCTCTACAAGAAGGCCGACGGCTACCCGTACTTCGTGCAGGCGTACGGCAAGGCGGCGTGGGACGCGGCGGCGCGGAGTCCGATCTCGGCCGAGGACGTGGCGGTGGCCTCACCCGCGGCCGAAGAAGAATTGGCGGTCGGTTTCTTTGGTTCCCGCTACGAACGCGCAACGCCCGCCGAGCGTGAATACATGCGCGCGATGGCCGATCTGTCCGGAGACGACGGACCGGTCGCGACCTCGGCGGTCGCCAACGAATTGGGGCGAAAACCCGCATCTCTGTCCCCAGCCCGGGACGGGCTGATCAAGAAGGGACTCATCTATTCGGCCGAGCGCGGCACCATCGGATTCACGGTTCCGCATTTCGGTCGCTACCTCCGTGGCGTGCAATAGGAGCAGGTGAACGGTGGATCTACCCCTACCGGTGGGTAACAAAGGCTCCTACACTCGAATGTGATTCTCATCACGGTCGAGGAGGACATCATGGCGACTGTCGCCAAAGTCGACGCCACCGAAGAACAGGCCCGGGCACTCGTCGAGGAATCCCGCGAAACCACCTGGGCCAAGCCATCCTTCGCCAAGGAGATGTTCCTCGGCCGATTTCGGCTCGACCTCATCCATCCGTTCCCCCGCCCCAGCGCCGCCGACGAGGCCAAGATCGAGGCCTACCTGACCCGGCTGCGCGCGTTCTGCGAGACCATCGACGGCCTCCGCATCGAGGCCGAGGGCCGCATCCCCGACGAGTACGTGCGCGGGCTGGCCGAGCTCGGTTGCTTCGGGCTCAAGATCCCCGAGGAATACGGCGGCGTCGGGCTCTCGCAGGTCGGCTACAACCGCGCGCTCATGCTGGTCGGCTCCGCGCACGCCAGCCTCGGCGTGCTGCTCTCGGCGCACCAGTCCATCGGCGTGCCGGAACCGCTGAAGCTGGCGGGCACCCCGGAACAGAAGCGGGAGTTCCTGCCGCGCTGCGCCAAGGGCGCGGTCAGCGCGTTCCTGCTCACCGAACCCGATGTCGGCTCCGATCCGGCGCGCATGGCCTCCACCGCCACCCCGACCACCGACGGCGAGGCCTACGAACTCAACGGCGTGAAGCTGTGGACCACCAATGGCGTGGTGGCCGAACTGCTGGTGGTGATGGCGCGGGTGCCCAAGAGCGAGGGGCACCGCGGCGGCATCTCCGCGTTCATCGTGGAGGCCGACAGCCCCGGCATCACGGTGGAACGGCGCAACGGGTTCATGGGTCTGCGCGGCATCGAGAACGGCGTCACCCGCATGCACAACGTGCGGGTCCCGAAGCGAAACCTGGTGGGGCGTGAGGGCGATGGGCTGAAGATCGCGCTCACCACCCTCAACGCGGGCCGCCTGGCGATTCCGGCCATGTGCACCGCGGCGGCCAAGTGGTCGTTGAAGATCACGCGGGAATGGTCGGCCACCCGGGTGCAGTGGGGCCGCCCGGTCGGCGAGCACGGCGCGGTCGGCACCAAGCTGTCCTTCATCGCCGCAACGACTTTCGCGTTGGAGTCGGTGCTCGACCTGTCCGCCACCATGTGCGACGAGAACCGCAACGACATCCGCATCGAGGCCGCGCTGGCCAAACTGTGGGCCTCGGAGATGGCCTGCCAGATCGCCGACGAACTGGTGCAGATCCGCGGCGGACGCGGCTACGAGACCGCCGCGTCGCTGCGGGCCCGCGGCGAAAGGGCGGTCGCCGCCGAGCAATTGGTGCGGGATCTGCGGATCAACCGCATCTTCGAGGGCTCCAGCGAGATCATGCGCCTGCTCATCGCCCGCGAGATGGCCGACGCCCACATGGCCGCCGCCGGCGCCCTGGTCGACCGCAATGCCGAACTCAAGGACAAGGCCAAGGCGGCGGTCGGCGCGAGCGGCTTCTACGCCAAGTGGTTCCCGCAACTGGCCGTCGGCGCCGGCACCGCCCCGGTGAGCTACGGCGAATTCGGCCCCCTCGCCCGCCACATGCGCTACGTCGAACGCATGTCCCGCAAGCAGGCCCGCGCCCTCATGTACGGCATGGCCCGCTGGCAGGCCAAGCTCGAATACAAGCAGGGCTTCCTCGGCCGCATCGTCGACATCGGCGCCGAACTGTTCGCCATGGCCGCCGCCTGCGTCCGCGCCCAGTCCCTCCGCGTCGCGGGCAGCCCCGACGGCGAAGCCGCCGAAGAACTGGCAGAGGTCTTCTGCCGCCAGTCCCGCCTCCGCATCGAGCGCCTCTTCGACGCCCTCTGGTCCAACACCGACGACGCCGACGCCGACCTGGCCCGCGGCATCCTCGACGGCCGCTACCAATGGATCGAAGGCGGCGCCCTGGACCCGAGCGAAGGCACCGGCCCCTGGATCGCCGAATGGCAGTTCGGGCCCTCGGTGGAGCAGAACCTGCTGAGGCCGTTCCTGCCGTCCACCAAGACGGGGGTCGCGACCTAGCCGAAGGCTCGCCGTGGAACTCTGCCGCTGTCTAGCGAACTGCGTAGATAGCGGCAGATTCTCAGGACGAGGGGTGGGGGGCGAAAGCTCGGGCCCAGATCTCGCGGAGGGCGATGGCGAGGAGGACGATCGGCAGGGCGGGGAGGACGGCGGAGGTGCCATGGCCGCCGCAGCCGGTCGGATTCACCGACCAGAGCACGATCGCGGCGACGAACGGGGTGCCGACGGTCATCAGGCCCGGGAGCAGGCGGCCGACCGCGGCCGCTTCGACGGCGGCGGCGATGATCAGGACGAGGAAGGCTATGACCGCGATCGGGCTCGCTGTGCAGAAGCCGTCGGAGGGGATGTAGTCGGCGTATCTGCGGGGCATGTCGGCGTCGCCGGTCCAGCTGAAATCGGCGCCGGCCGGCCACAGGGTCGCGACGACGAAGACCCACCAGCACACGTGGCCGGTGACATGGACGAACCGGAACAAGCGGTCTCGTGTCACCGGGTCAACTTTAGTCGTGGCTTATCTACGAGTTTCTATTGTTTTTGCTAGATCTAAGTAGATATTCATGAGGTGCAAGTTGCCGAGGGCCGGGAGGATCCGTCGGCAGGCTGTATAGATCCGCGGAGACAGTTGGACAACTTGTGCATAACGCCTGGTGTGGGGGGTTAACGCCGGGGGCATCCATTCCGACAACCGGGCAAGAAGGCGCACTCTTCAGGAGGACGTCATGTCCACGCTCAACTCTCGCGCGGCCGATTTCGACGGCCGCCACATCACCGTCACGGCGGATGACGGCGTGCCACTCGCGGTGCGCGAGTTCGGCGCCACCGATGCCCCGGTCACCGTGGTGTTCGTGCACGGGCACTGTTTGCGCGCCGAGTCGTGGGCGTTCATGCGCGGGCACCTGATGGAGACCTGGGGCGAGGACACCCACATGGTGTTCTACGACCATCGCGGACACGGTGATTCGGGCAATGCGGACCCCTCGACCTACACCATCGAGCAGCTGGCCAAGGATCTGGACGCCGTGTTGCGGTCCGTGGTGCCGACCGGACCCGTTGTGCTGGTGGGGCATTCGATGGGCGCCATGACCGTGCTGGCGTACGCGCGGCTGCACCCGATGGCCATCGGCACCCGGATCGTGGGCGTCGGCCTGATCTCCAGCGCCGCCAACGGCGTGACCCGGGTGGGGCTG
Source organism: Nocardia sp. NPDC059764 (assembly GCF_042732555.1). Lineage (NCBI taxonomy): Bacteria > Bacillati > Actinomycetota > Actinomycetes > Mycobacteriales > Nocardiaceae > Nocardia > Nocardia sp. NPDC059764. The sequence continues at coordinate 6,255 of NZ_JBHWHH010000095.1, read as the reverse complement.
GGACGGCTGCTGAGCCCGCCCGCGGTGAGCTCGCTGCGTGCCGCGGTGAAGCGCGCGCCGCGGGCCATGCAGGCCTCGAAGCACCTGAGCCGCCGGATCTTCGAGCCGATCATGCGCGATGCCACCCTGGGCACCCGGAAGGTGAGCCCGCGCATGCTGGCGGTGGCGACGGCCATGCTCAACGACACCTCGCTGCTGACCATGGCCAGCTTCCTGGAGTCGCTGATCCAGTTCGACGAGTCCGCGACCGTGCACCGGCTGGGCTCGATTCCGGTGCTGGTGCTGGCCGGGTCGGCGGACATCATGATCCCGTTCGCACATTCGGTGGTGCTGGCCTCCCAGGTCGACGACGCCGAGCTGGTGCGCCTGGACGGGGCCGGGCACAGCGTGATCCTGGAGCGGGCCGAGGAGGTGGCCGCGGCGGTGGTCGGGCTGGTGGCGCGGGCGACCGCGGCCATGCGCGCCGGGGACCCGGATTTCGGCCCCGACGGCGGGCCCGAGTACGCCATCGCGGGGTAGCCGGGCGCCACTCGACGACGGCCCGATTCGTGGATCTGAAACGCGTCAGACCCCAATTCGAGCCCTCTCGACAGGCCCTCGACCAGCGAATATCCATCGCGAACGAGACGAATCCCGCATGATCACGTACTGTGTTGTAGATCACGATGTGTGGTCTGTCACACGGGTCGAGGAGGTTTTCGATGACACGCAGCGAGATTGCGGAACTCCGCTACGCGGTTGGCCAGCTCCGCCAGTGCGTGGGCGCACTGCGCTCGCACTACGGAGACGCGGGCACCGTCCGCCGGCTGGAGAACGATCTGGAGCGGCTCAGCATCGATGCCGACGAGTTCGAGCAGACCCCGCCGCCGGAGTCTCCCGCCGCGAAGCAGGAGACGATCTACGTCCCGGACGCCAAGCACGACGAGGCGGCCTGGATGGGCGCGCAGGACGAGGGTCTCGGCTTCCACTCCCGTCCCCGCACCAAGTAGTCCCGACGATCCTCAGGGCCGGTGGCGACCCCGGCCCGACCGTCTGCCGCCCGCACCACGGAAGCGGGCCCCGCGCGGAGCCTCGGAAACCGGTGTCCGATCCGGTGATTCGAAGACCGCGGCCAGGGCACGGCCGGCGCCCGTCGGTGTCACGGCGAGCCCGAGGCTGCCGTCGCGCCGTGCCAATTCGTGCATCATGGTGGTGACCATGCGCAGGCCCGCGGCCCCGCCCGGATCGCCCAGGGCGATCGAGCCGCCGTGCACGTTCAGTCGGTCACCGGCGGCGTCCGCGAGTCCGCCGGTGTGGCTCACGAGACCCAGGGTGCGCGCCACGGCCAGCACCTCCACCGCGGACGTCTCCTCGACCTCCAGCAATTCCAGTTCGGTCAAGCCGACCCCGTTGCGCCACAGGGCCTTCGCGACCGCGGATGTCGCGGCGGGCGCGGTCGTCCCGGCGGCCGCGGCGGCACTCACCCAATCCGTCAGATAGCCCAGGGGTTCGAGGCCCAGATCCACCAGACGATCCTCCGCGACCACCAGGCAGGCCGACGCCGCGAGCCCGCGGGTGCTGCAGTTGGCCGCGGTGGACACGCCGCCGGACCGGAACGGGGACAGCGCGGCGAAGGCGCGCGGGGAGACGTCGTCGCGCAGGCCTTCATCCCGGTCTACCAGGCGCACCACGTCCGAACTCGGGTCGTCGGGCCGTGAGCACACCACCACCGGCGCGATCTCCGCGCCGAAGACGCCCTGGCGGTGCGCACGGGCGGCGCGGCGGTGACTCGCGGCGGCGAAGTCGTCGGCGACGGCGCGATCCAGACCGTGATCGTGGGCGAGTTGTTCGGTCAGGAGCGATTCCGCTTGTCCGCGCGGCGGTTCGGCAGCCCAGAGCGCGATCTGCTCGTCGGTGCTGGGCCCCGCGGGGTTCCCGGGCCCGGGACGGGGCGCCGAAAAGCGCGGCACGCTGGCCGGTTGCGCATCGAATGAGTCTGCTGCGCAAGGGTATTCGGAGCCCACGGCGAGAACGACATCGGCCGCGCCGGTGCGCACCATCATGGCGGCGGCGACCAGGGCGCGCAGTCCGCCACCGGATCCCGTGCCCACCGCGAAGTCGCCGAGCTCGGGAGACAGGCCGCAGCGGGCCAGGGACGGGCGGATGGCGTCGAAGTCGGGGACCGCGGTGACCAGCTGTTCCACTCGCTTCGGGTCGATGCCGGAACGGCCGAGCACCGCCGAAAGCACTGTTCCGACCAGACGGTTCGGTGACACCGCGGCCAATGCTCCACCGGGCAAGCCCACGGGCGTGCGCATCGGCATCACGATGGCGGCTCGTCTCATCAGCGGCTCCCTTCAACCCTCATCAGGGGCACAGGCCACCACACCGTTGTTGCTGCCGTGTGACGGCGTGTAACCGGCGGAAACGACGCTCCGGAGCTGCGAAATCCCGAATCGCCCAATCCCCGTGACAGCCCGCCGGGTTCGCGAGATTGCCGTTAGTTCACTACGCAAACGAAGCAGGAAAGCTCGCAGGAAATGTGGCGTAAATCACGGGATCACGAAATAGCTGATGCGAGCTCGAGTCATAGCACTCCTGTCGTAGGGTGCTCACCATCACATTCGATGCCGGAGGTAACGATGACGTTCCACGGGGTAGAGCAGCGAGGCATCCAGCAGTGAGCGCCGCACCAGTCAAGGCTTCTGAATCGAGTACCGGGGTTTTCAGCAGGGGTCGGGCCGCCATCGCGGCACGCACGCTGCGCACCGACCGGTGGTGGTTGCCGCCGGCATTGACGGTGCTCGGACTGGGGGCGTTCGTCGTCTACGCGACCGTCAGATCCTTTGTGCGGACCGCGTATTGGGTGAACGACTTCCACTATCTGACACCGTTCTATTCGCCCTGTCTGAGCGCTTCGTGCGTCGAGGGCTCGAGCCACTTCGGCACCCCGATCGGCCACCTGCCCATGTGGATTCCGCTGGGCTTCCTGGTGCTGCCGTTCCTGTTGCTGTTCCGGCTCACCTGTTACTACTACCGCAAGGCCTACTACCGGTCGGTGTGGATGTCCCCGCCGGCCTGCGCCGTGGCCGAGCCGCACGCCAAATATTCTGGGGAGACCAAGCTTCCGCTGATCATCCAGAACGCGCACCGCTACTTCTTCTACGTCGCGGTGCTCATCTCGGTGATCAACACCTATGACGCGGTGATCTCCTTCCACGCCGAGGACGGTGGCTTCGGCATCGGCCTGGGCACGGCGATCATCACCGGGAACGCCCTGCTGCTGTGGGCGTACACGCTGTCGTGCCACTCCTGCCGGCACATCGCGGGCGGGCGGCTCAAGCACTTCTCGCAGCACCCGGTGCGCTACCGCTTCTGGACCGTGGTGTCGAAGCTGAACACCCGGCACATGCAGTTGGCCTGGACCACGCTGGGCACGCTGGTCCTCACCGATTTCTACGTCATGCTGGTCGCGAGCGGAACCATCTCCGATCCTCGCCTCATCGGCTGACAGTCCTCTATTCCTCAGTCTCCCAGGAGTATTCGGTTCCATGCCTGAAGTCGAGCGGCACAAGTACGACGTCGTCGTGATCGGTGCCGGCGGTGCCGGTCTGCGTGCGGTGATCGAGGCCCGCGAACACGGTTTGTCGGTGGCGGTGGTCTGCAAGTCCCTGTTCGGCAAGGCGCACACCGTCATGGCCGAGGGCGGCTGCGCGGCCGCCATGGGCAATGCCAACGAGAAGGACAACTGGCAGGTCCATTTCAAGGACACCATGCGCGGTGGGAAGTTCCTCAACAACTGGCGCATGGCCGAGCTTCATGCCCAGGAGGCCCCCGACCGGGTGTGGGAGCTGGAAACCTATGGGGCGCTGTTCGACCGCACCCCGGACGGACGGATCAGCCAGCGCAACTTCGGCGGCCACACCTATCCGCGGCTGGCGCACGTCGGTGACCGCACCGGCCTGGAGATCATCCGCACCATGCAGCAGAAGATCGTCTCGCTGCAGCAGGAGGATTTCGCGCAGACCGGCGACTACGAGCCGCGGATCAAGATCTTCGCCGAGTGCACCATCACCGAACTGCTCAAGGACGGCGACAAGATCTCCGGGGCCTTCGGCTACTGGCGGGAATCGGGCCGCTTCATCCTGTTCGAGACGCCCGCGGTGGTCATCGCCACCGGCGGCGTCGGCAAGTCCTACAAGGTGACCTCCAACTCCTGGGAGTACACCGGCGACGGCCACGCGCTCGCGCTGCGCGCCGGGGCCTCGCTGATCAATATGGAGTTCCTGCAGTTCCATCCGACCGGCATGGTCTGGCCGCCCTCGGTGAAGGGCATCCTGGTCACCGAGGGTGTGCGCGGCGACGGCGGGGTGCTCAAGAACTCCGACGGCAAGCGGTTCATGTTCGACTACATCCCGCCGGTGTTCAAGGGGCAGTACGCCGAGAGCATCGAGGAGGCGGACCAGTGGTTGAAGGACAACGACTCCGCCCGCCGCACCCCGGACCTGCTGCCCCGTGACGAGGTGGCACGCGCCATCAACGAAGAGGTGAAGGCGGGGCGCGGCACCGAACACGGCGGCGTGTACCTCGACATCGCCTCGCGGCTGCCCGCCGACCAGATCGTCAAGCGGCTGCCGTCCATGCACCACCAGTTCAAGGAGCTGGCGGACGTGGACATCACGAAGGAGCCGATGGAGGTCGGGCCGACCTGCCACTACGTCATGGGCGGCATCGAGGTCGACCCGGACACCCAGGCGGCGAAGGTGCCGGGCTTGTTCGCGGCCGGTGAGTGCGCGGGCGGCCTGCACGGATCCAACCGGCTCGGCGGCAACTCGCTGTCGGACCTGCTGGTGTTCGGCCGTCGCGCCGGGCTGGGCGCGGCCACCTATGTGGAGCAGCTGGCCGCGCGGCCCAAGATCTCCGACACCGATATCGCCGCGGCCGCGAAAGCGGCGGTGACGCCGTTCGATCCGCCGGACGAGGGCCGGGGGGAGAACCCCTACACCCTGCACATGGACCTGCAGCAGACCATGAACGACCTGGTCGGCATCATCCGCAAGGAACACGAGTTGAAGCAGGCCGTGGAGAAGCTGTCCGAACTGCGTGACCGCTACGACCACGTCACCGTGGAGGGGCACCGGCAGTTCAACCCGGGCTGGCACCTGGCCATCGACCTGCGCAATATGCTGCTGATCAGCGAATGCGTCGCGCAGGCGGCGCTGTTGCGCACCGAGAGCCGCGGCGGCCACACTCGCGACGACCACCCGGGCATGGATCCGGTGTGGCGGAATCAGTTGCTGGTCTGCACGATCGGCGAGGACGAGGTCGGGTTCTCGGTGCCCGCGGTCACCGTCACCTCCGAGGCCCAGATCCCGATGCGCGCCGAGCTGCTGCGGCTGTTCGACCTGGCGGAACTCGAAAAGTATTACACCCCCGCCGATCTCGCGGAGCTGCGGGACGACGCCGGAAAGGCGGAATAGCCATGGGTTATCAGGCGAAGTTCAAGGTGTGGCGCGGCGATACCGAGGGCGGCGGCCTGCACGACTTCACCGTGGAGGTGAACGAGGGCGAGGTGGTGCTCGACATCATCCACCGCCTGCAGGCCACCCAGGCCCCGGATCTGGCGGTGCGCTGGAACTGCAAGGCGGGCAAGTGCGGTTCGTGCTCGGCCGAGGTGAACGGCCGGCCGCGGCTGCTGTGCATGACCCGGATGTCGACGTTCACCGAGGACGAAGTGGTGACGGTGACGCCGATGCGCACCTTCCCCGTCATTCGCGACCTGGTCACGGATGTGTCGTTCAATTACCGGAAGGCGCGCGAGGTTCCGTCGTTCACGCCGCCGGTGGATCTGAAGCCGGGCGATTATCGGATGCAGCAGGCCGATGTGGAACGGTCACAGGAATTCCGCAAGTGCATCGAGTGTTTCCTGTGCCAGAACACCTGTCACGTGGTGCGTGATCACGAGGACAACAAGCACGCATTCTCGGGCCCGCGTTACCTGATGCGAATTGCGGAACTCGAAATGCATCCTCTCGATGTGGCGGATCGCCGTGATCTGGCTCAGGAGGACGCCGGGCTGGGCTACTGCAACATCACGAAGTGCTGCACCGAGGTGTGCCCCGAGCACATCAAGATCACCGACAATGCGCTGATCCCGCTCAAGGAACGCGTGGTGGACCGGAAATACGATCCGATCGTCTGGCTGGGAAACAAACTGTTCCGTCGCTGACGAATACCACAGAAGATCTGCCACCTGGGCCCCGCGCACCAGCGCGG
>NZ_JBHWHH010000094.1:0-29077 GCF_042732555.1 Nocardia sp. NPDC059764 | reverse complement strand
AAATCGAAGCGGGCGCGCTTGTCGTCATCTGTCAGTTCTCAGGCTTCGAGCTTGTAGCCCAGGCCGCGCACGGTGACCAGGTGCTCGGGCTTGGCCGGATCTGCTTCGATCTTCGAGCGCAAGCGCTTCACGTGCACGTCGAGGGTCTTGGTGTCGCCGACGTAATCGGCGCCCCAGACGCGGTCGATGAGCTGTCCGCGGGTGAGCACGCGCCCGGAATTGCGCAGCAGGTATTCGAGCAGGTCGAATTCCTTGAGCGGCAGCGTCACCGCCTTGCCGTTCACCTGCACGGTGTGGCGGTCCACGTCCATGCGCACGGGGCCGGCCTCGAGCACCGCGGTCTCGCTGCCGTTGTCGGGCTCCTCACCGGCGCCGCGCCGCAGCACGGCCCGGATGCGGGCGATCAGCTCGCGCGAGGAGTAGGGCTTGGTGACGTAGTCGTCGGCGCCCAGTTCCAGGCCGACCACCTTGTCGATCTCGCTGTCGCGCGCGGTCACCATGATGACCGGGACGCTGCCGCGCACCCGTAGCTGCTTGCACACGTCGGTGCCGCTCATGCCGGGGAGCATGAGGTCGAGCAAGACGATGTCCGCGCCCGAGCGGTCGAACTCGGCCAGCGCGGACGGGCCGTCGCCCACCACGGTGACCTCGAACCCCTCCTTGCGCAGCAGGAACGCGAGCGGATCGGCCAGCGACTCCTCGTCCTCGACGATCAGCACACTCGTCATCGGGTTGCCTCCACACCGTTGGTTCTGGCCCGCCCGAGGGGGCGCGTGCCGTTTTCCTTCTTGGCCACCGGAACACCGGTGGCAAGTCTCTTGTCGACCTGCCCGTTGGAATCGGCAGGGTGGGCCGGGATGCGCAGGGTGAACGTCGATCCGGTGCCCAGTTTGCTCCACAGGGTGATCTCACCGTTGTGGTTGGCGGCCACATGCTTGACGATAGCCAGCCCGAGGCCGGTACCGCCGGTGGCACGCGAGCGCGCTTTGTCGGCCCGGAAGAAGCGTTCGAAGACGCGCTCCTGGTCTTCCTTGGAGATGCCGATGCCGCGGTCGGTGACGGCGATATTGATGTAGCCGCCACGCAGCGCCCGGCTCACCGACACGTGGGAGCCGCGCGGCGAGTACGCGATGGCGTTCTCGACCAGGTTGGACAGCGCGGTCACCAGCAGGGTCTGGTCGCCGAGCACCTCGAGGCCGCTGCCCGCGTCGGTGGACACGGTGATGCCCGCGGCCTCGGCGGTGGTGCGGGAGCGTTCGATGGCCTGGGTGACCACGGTGTCGACGTCGACGGCCTCGAGGTCGGGCAGCCGTTCGGCGCCCTGCAGGCGCGACAGCGCGATCAGCTCGGTGACCATCTTGCCCATGCGGCGGGCCTCGCCGTGCAGGCGTTCACCGAAGTGCCGGACCGAGTCGGGATCGTCGGCGGATTCCAGCAACGCCTCGGCCAACAGGCTCATGGCCCCGACGGGGGTCTTGAGTTCGTGGCTCACATTGGCGACGAAGTCGCGGCGGGTGGCCTCCATGCGGGCCTGTTCGGAGTCGTCGTCCGCGAACAGGACCACGAAGTTCGGATTCTCCTGGGAGAGCGGCCGGGCAACTCCTCGGACAGCGAGGCGGGCGCGGCCGGGCATGGGAATCTTGGCGGTCAGCTCGAACTCGACGTCCTGGCCCCCGGCCAGCACCTGTTCGACCGCCGCCCAGGCGCGCTCGTCGAGCAGGCGGTCGTGGACCACGCCGAGCTCCTCGGCCCGCGGGTTGACCAGGACCACGTCCCGGTACTGGTCGACGACGGCGATGCCGGATTCGGAGGCGAGCACGATCAGGTCCAGCACCTGGGACATGGTCAGCCCGGTGTCGGTGGCGGCACGCATCCGTTCCTGGCGAGCGTTCACATACGGAATGAGCAGTCCGCCGACGGCCAGTCCTACTACGGCCGCCAGGACTGCCAAAAGCACGGCCTGTGGAACGCTCACACTTTGAATCGTACGGTCGCCGACGCGGGGTCAAACCCCGGGTGCAGGAAGTTTCACGCAGGTCATAGGTCCTTCCACCCTTGTTAGCCCGGTGTTCACACGATGTTCGGTCAGCGTGTCGCGGCCGGTGAGCGCCCTTGTGGCAACCGCTTTCGCGGTGGCGGTTCAGTCCTCGGGATCGCCGTAGAGGGCGGTGCGCACGGTGTCGCCGTGGCGGTCGGCCCACTCCCCCAGCGCGAAAATTGGAATCAGCAGATCACGGCCCGCAGGAGTCAGCGAATACTCAACGCGCGGTGGCGCTTCCGCGTATCGGCGATGTTCCAGCAACCCCATCGCCCGCATGCGCCGCAGGGTCTGGGTGAGCATCTTCTGACTGATGCCGCCGATGGCGCGGCGCAATTCCACCGGGCGCATCGGACCCTCGCGAAGTGTGTAGACGATCACTGTCAGCCATGAATTGCCGAATACGTCTACCGCCAGCCGCGCGGGGCAGTCCGATTCGCGGCCGCCGTATTCGGCGAACCGCACCGGTTCGATGCTCTCGACCGTCATGCCTCCACCCTGCCACCGCCATTGGGCACCCGGGAGTGCGCTTCGGAATTCCTACCGTCGTCATCACACACCACACCAAGGAGATGACATGCGAATCGGAATCATCGGGGCCGGGCAGATGGCCCGCGCTCTGGGCGGCGGCTGGGCCGCGGCCGGGCACGAGATCGTGGTCGGCGCACGGACTTCCACGCGGGCGGTGGAGGCCGCCGCCGCGATCGGGTCCGGCGCCCGGCCCGCCACCGTCGCCGAGGCCGCGAATTTCGGTGACGCGACGCTGCTGGCGGTGCCGGTGGCCGCGTTGACGGATATCCTCACCGACCAGCGCGAGGCCCTCACCGGGCGCACCCTGATCGACTGCACGAATGCCTTCGCCCCGGGCACCGGCGGCTTCGGTCTCTCCGAACCCGCTGTGGCCGAACGCATCTCGGCCGCAGTGCCCGACGCCAAGGTCGTGAAGGCGTTCAATCTGCTGGCGGCCGAGGTGTGGGCGGTTCCTGATCACGAATTCGACGGCCACCCTTTGACGGTGCCACTGTGCGGCGATGACGAGGCGGCGATCGCGCTCGTGTCCGGCCTCGCCGAGGACCTGAAGCTGCGCCCGATCCCCGCGGGCGGCCTGTCCCGGGCCCGATACCTGGAGGCCACCGCGGCTTTCGTGGTCGGCCTCTGGTTCACCGGTCACGATGCCCGTGCCCTGTTCCCGCCGCTGGAAGCGGCCTTCGCCGTTCCCGACGAGTCGGAGGGCTAGCGCGGGATGTGGCTGCCCAGGTGCGGGCGCCGGCGCCGGACGGGGTGGACGAGGTCTCGCCGACCCCGATTCCTGAGACGCGGGCCGCATGCGGCCGGAAAGAAAAAAACCCCGGGCGTGCACGCCGTTGTGCACGCTCGGGGATTCGATCCCGGTAGGGGCGGTGTCACCAGCCGGTGTTGCCGCGGACCGGGATGTTCACGAAGCTCGGACGGTCCGGGTCGAGCTGCAGGTGCTGCGGCTTCAGGCCGGTGTCGATGAGCATCGGAAGGATGGGCAGGCCCTTGGGGAAGTTGCCCGCGAACACGTCCACGCGCAGGCGGTGGCCCGGCTGCAGGACGGCCTGGGTGCCGCCGAGGGCGATGTCGAGGGTGGTGGCCTCGCCGGGCACGGTCTCCTGGCGCTTGTCCAGGGAGGTGAAGGCGCGCGGGTCGGTGTAGTCGCCGTTCGGGGAGCGGCTGCTGCGGTCCTCGTCGACCTGGCGCAGCGAGGCCATGAGCTCGCCGGAGGTCAGCACGGTGGACTGGCCGTCGGGGGCGACGTCGTTGACGGTGACGGTCCAGTAGCCGTCGGCGGCGTCCTGAACGGTGTTGAGGTGCACCGCGATCGGGCCCGAGATGGTGGTGGCCTCGGCGACCGGCGCGCTGGTGAAGGTGAGCGCGTTGGTCTCGGCGACGCGGGAGTCCTTGGAGCAGCCGTCGATCAGGTTGAGGATGCCCGCGGTGGCCTGGGCGGCGTCGTTGGAGCAGACGGTGGACAGGCCGGGCGCGACGGTGAGCCGCTCGCCGTCACCGTTGGCGGTCGCGGTGAGCGAGCCGTCGTGCACGCTGTTCGCGGTGCCGGAGGGCTGCGCGGAGAAGTACATGCGCCGGTAGTCGGCGGCCTCGGAAGCCGGTGCGGTGGGCCCGAATCCGCCCTGAGTGTTCCAGCCGCCGCCCTGCGTCCTGAGGGTCACCGGACCGTAGGCGTCGATGCCGTTGTCGATGCCCTTGAGCCACTTGTCGAACCAGGCGCGCTGCAGCACGTCCAGGCGCGGCGGGGCGCCGACGCGGTTGACGTCCGCACCGGAGGTGACGTGGTAGGTGTTGCCCATGAGCAGCTGCTTCTGGCCGGGCGGCAGCGGAATCTGGTTGTAGATCTTGGATTCCGAGTAGGTGAACAGGTCGTGCCAGCCGCCGGTCACGAAGGTCGGGATCTGGATGCGGCTGGGGTCGCCGAGCCAGGCCTGGCGGTCCTGGGTGAACCCGTTGAGCATGTCCTTCACGCGCGGGTCGAGGCTGTCCATGGTGGTGGAGGTGTAGGCCGACATCAGCACGTCGAGGTAGCCGAAGGGATCGTTGACGCGATCCTGCAGCCACTTGAAGTCGAAGGTGCCCGCGGCGACGGAGGCCAGGTCCGGCACCCACTTGAGGCCGTTGATGGCGCTCAGCCACAGCGGGATGAAGTTGAAGCCGAAGCCGCCGCCGGGCGCGAGCACGTCGTCGATGAGATCGCTGCCGGGCACGATCGGGAAGATGGCCTTCAGCGCGGGCGGCTGCTTCTCGGCGGCCTGCACCTGGTTGATGGCGCTGTAGGACAGCCCGCTCATGCCGATGCGGCCGTTGGACCAGCTCTGCTTGGAGGCCCAGTCGATGGTCTCGACGGTGTCCTGCTGCTCGCGGCCGCGCAGCATGTCCCATTCGCCCTGCGAGAATCCGGTGCCGCGCACGTCCACGACGACCTGCGTGTACCCGGACTTGATGAGCTGGCGGTCGACGGAGAAGTTGCGGAGTTCGCCGTTGCCCGCCGCGTTCAGCAGTTCACCGAAGCCGGTGAGCGGAGTGCCGTCGAGGTGGATGTTGCGGAAGACGTTCAGGAGCGCGTCGGACAGCCCGGGGATGGAGAAAGCGCTGTCGGCGACGTTCGACACCAGCTTGGTGTAGGGCGTCATGTTGAGCACGGTCGGCGTCGGGGTGTCGATGGGACGGCCCGCGGCGTCGGCCGGGTGGTAGACGTTGCCTTTGAGGACGGTGCCGTCACTCATGGTGATCGGGACGTCCCACTCGATGAAGACGTTGGGGTACTGCTGTGCCCCGTCCTGAGTGTTGGTCCACGCGACTCCGGCGGCGCCGCCGTCGGGTCCGGTGGGGGTGATGGCATCGGCTGTGATGCCGGTCAAAGGTAGGAGCAGAGCGGCCGTGGCGGCTAACACCGTGGCCCGTAGCGCGTGCTTCATCGAACGTGATCTACCTCTCGCGGATGGTCGAACGCCCAGCAGCATATCTACTGAGAAGTAAGTTGCAAACCCCGGTTACACGTACTGATTCGACAAGCCGAAGAAACGGCAAATTGTTGTGTGAGCGTTGGGAATACCCTACGGGCGCGTAGTGAGATGTGTATCACATCAGAATACGAAAACAATAATGCCCCGCCCAATCACTGTGGGCGGGGCATTATTTCGAGTATTTCAGGGTGAAACTATTTTCCGCCCTGGTTCGCGACGGCGGCGGCGCCGGCCGCGGCGGCCTCCGGGTCCAGGTAGACACCCGGGCCGATGGGGCGCAGGTTCTCGTCCAGCTCGTACTTGAGCGGAATGCCGGTGGGAATGTTGAGTTCGGCGATCTCCTCGTCGGAGATGTTCTCCAGGTGCTTCACCAGCGCGCGCAGCGAATTACCGTGCGCGGCAACGAGAACGGTCTTACCGCCGCGAACATCGTTCGCGATGGTGTCCTCCCAGTACGGGACCATGCGGGCGACGACGTCCTTGAGGCACTCGGTGGCCGGGACCTCGATGCCCGCGTAGCGCGGGTCGCCGTCCTGGCTGTATTCGCTGTCGACCTCGATCGGCGGCGGCGGGGTGTCGTAGCTGCGACGCCACAGCATGAACTGGTCGTTGCCGTACTGCTCCTTGATCTCCGCCTTGTTCTTGCCCTGCAGGGCGCCGTAGTGGCGCTCGTTCAGACGCCAGTCGCGGACCACCGGAATCCAGTGCCGGTCGCAGGCGTCGAGGGCGTTGTTGGCGGTGCTGATCGCGCGGCGCAGCAGAGAGGTATAGACGATGTCGGGCAGAATCCCGTGCTCGGCGAGCAGCTCGCCGGCGCGCTTGCCTTCGGCGACACCCTTGTCGGTGAGGCGAACGTCCACCCAGCCGGTGAACAGGTTGAGGGCATTCCATTCGCTCTCGCCGTGGCGCAGCAAAACGAGGGTGTACGTCATGGGGTCATCCTCCCACGAGCAGCGCCGCGCCCCGCAGGGTGGCCTGATCAGTGAGTTCGGAGGGAACGACCCGCAGATCCCGCAGGAAGCGCAGACGGGCGTGGCCGAGCGCCGCCGCGCGCAGCGGCTGCCACAGCGGCTCCCCGGACTGCGCGAAGCCGCCGCCGATGACGACCAGATCGGTGTCGAGCAACGCGGCCGCGGAGGCGACGGCGGTCCCGATGGCGGTGCCGGCCCGGGCGAGCGCCTCCATGGCGAGCGGCTCCCCATCGCGCGCGGCCTGCGCCAGTTCCACCCCGGTCGCGCCCTCCCACCCTTGCCGCCGGGCCCAGCGCACCGCGGACTTGCCGCTGCCGACGGCCTCCACGCAGCCGAATCCGCCGCAGGCACAGGGCTCTTCGTTGCCGGGCACCACGATGTGGCCGACGTGCCCGGCATTGCCGGTGCGGCCCATGACGACCCGGCCGTCGCTGATGATCCCGCCGCCGATGCCCGAGGACACGGTCAGGCAGAGCGCGTTGTCCGCGCCGCGCGCCGCGCCGAGCCGGTGTTCGGCCAGCGCCAGGCAGGCCCCGTCGAGGGCGAAGCGAATCTCGGCCGTGGGGAACACTTTCCGCACCGCGTCCACGAGGGGGAAGCCGTCGGCCCATTCCGGGATATTGAGCGGACCGCACACCCCGGCGTGGACGTCCACCGGCCCCGCGGACCCGATGCCGACCGCGGTCACCGTCTCCCCCGCGGCCACGGCGCCGAGTAATTCACGGCAGGCCGCCCACACTCCGGATTCGGGTACGTCGACGCGTTGGGGTTTTTCGGGCATTCCGGTCGAATCGACCAGGGCGGCCGCGAATTTGGTCGCTCCGATATCCAGCGCAAGCGCCACCATGGCTCCCCCGCCTCTCCGAGACTTCAGCGCACGGCTCAGATTCGTCCGAGTTGGCATTGCGTGCCTGCGGTGGTGAGCCGAACCTATTGTGGACGTCCCCGACAAGTTACCCCGACCGGCACGAAATCAGTTCTCACCCTGGCATACGGGGCAACGTGTCGGCGTCCTCGATGAGGTGTTCGAAGGCGCGCAGATTCTTGAGCGATTCGCCGCGCGAGACCCGCCATTTCCATTCCTTGCGAATGGATTCGGCGAAGCCGAGTTCGAGCAGGGTGTTGAAGTCGGCGTCGACGGCCTCGAGGATCTGGCCGAACCAACGGTCCAGTTCGTCGGAGGTGACGCGGTCGTTGGACATGCGCCCGACCAGGTAGATGTCGCCGACCCGGTCGATGGTGTACGCCACGCCGTACAGGCGGCGATTGCGGCGCAGCAGGAATTTGTAGACGCCCTCGAAGTTCTCGTCGGGCTTGCGGCAGACGAAGGACTCCATCCGCACGCCGTGCTTGCCGACGCCGACGCCGATGACGGTCTCGAGCTTGCGCTCGCCCGGCAGCACCACCGCGAACAGGTCGGGCGCCTCGCGCGAGTACTCGATCTCGCGGTCCCGGAGCGTATCGTCGATGAGTTGTGCCGTGGCCCGGGCGGTTTCGTCGTTCAAACCACCGCTGCTGGCATGCGGGCGCGGCATCCAGTCGCGCTCGACCTCACTCATCTGCGTACCGCTCCCGTCCGCCGCCGCCACAACGACTGCGATCTGGCCTGATTGCTGTCGGTATGCAGGCTACCGCGCGCCCGAGCGCCCCGAGCCTGCGACAACGCGGCCGAGTAGCTCTCCAGCAGCCCGTCGGCGGTGTGCGCCCAGGAGAAGTTGGCCGCGTGCTCGACGGCCGCCGCTCCCATGAGTTCGAGCCGGACCGGGTCCTCGAGCATGCCGCGCAGCGCGTCCGCCCAGTCCGGGGTGCGGTGGCCGGGAACCAGCAGACCGGAGACTCCGTCGCGGACGGCGGTGCCGAGCCCGCCCACGTCGGCGGCCAGCACCGGGGTGCCGCTGGCCTGCGCCTCGATGGCGACCAGGCCGAAAGACTCGTTGTAGCTGGGCACCGCGACCAGGTCGGCGGCGCGGTACACCTGCACCAGCCGGTGCGCGGGCTGCGGCGGCAGGAAGGTGACGCGATCCGAGATGCCCAGGGCCGCAGCGAGTTCGATGAGCGCGTTGGGCCGTTCCAGCCCGCTGCCGGAGGGTCCGCCCACGATCACCACGCGCAGCGGCCGGGCGGGCGGCACCGGCTGCGCGGCCTCCTCGGCGAGCAGGTGCGCGGCGGCGCGGACCAGCACGTCGGGGGCCTTGAGCGGCTGGATGCGGCCGATGAAGGCGACGATCCGCTCGTCGGCGCGCAAGCCGAGCTCGGCGCGGGCGACGAGCTTGTCACCGGGGAAGTAGCGGCTCAGGTCGGCACCGGGCAGCACCACGTCGATGTGCTCGGGGTCGGCGCCGTACAGCTCCACGAGCTGGCGGGCCTCCTCGCCGGTATTGGCGACCAGCCGGTCGGACTCGGCGACGATCTGCTTCTCGCCGATCTCGCGGACCGCGGGCTCGGGGCAGTCGCCCTCGGCCAGGAAGGCGTTCTTGACCGCGGCCAGGGTATGCGCGGTGTGCACCATCGGCACCCGCCAGCGGTCCCGCGCGAGCCATCCGACTTGACCGGACAGCCAGTAGTGCGAGTGGATCAGGTCGTAGTGGCCGGGCAGGTTACGCGCCTCGGTGCGCAGCACCTCCGCGGCGAAGGGGCACAGCTGAGTGGGCAGGTCGAACTTGTCGAGCCCCTCGAAGGGCCCGGCGACCACATTGCGGACCAGCACGCCGGGCGCGGCCTCGACGACGGGTTCGTCATTGGAGGAGGTGGCGCGGGTGAAGATCTCCACCTCGGTGCCGCGGCGGGCGAGTTCGAGGGCGGTCTGCAGGACGTAGACGTTCATACCGCCCGCGTCGCCCGTTCCGGGCTGCGCCAAGGGTGACGTATGCACCGATAGCACGGCAATCCGATTGGGCCGTAGCTCCGGGCGTTGACTCACCACTCCAGTGTGCACGGGGGTTACAACGCCCCATGCACGGGTTACCTTCCCAAGTGACCTGACTCACAAGGATATTCGTCAGCGTGAATGCAATACCGCTATCACCGCAGGTCTCGTGCGAAAGCGGCGATTTCGGCGGCGAATCGCTCCGGATCCTCGATGAACAGACCGTGCTGGGCGCCCTCCCAATACGAGGTCCGCACGTCGGGCGCTGAGGCCGCGATGTGGCGGCCGTTCTCGATGGGAACCACCGGGTCGGCGGTGCCGTGCAGCACCAGGACGGGGATGTCGAGGCCGCGCAGGGTGTCGGTGTTGTCGACCGTCCGGTAGAACAGCGCCTTGCGGACCCGGGGCAGGGTGGCGATGCTGCCGCCGAACAGCCGCTGGGCGTCCACGCCCTTGTCCCGGCCGGGGCCGGTATTGGCATTGCCGAAGGCGGCGAAACCGCGCATGGCCTTGCCCGGGCTCTCGTCGAACACGTCCGGAATGGCCTTGGCCATGCCGGGCCCGGTCTCCGCGCCGGGCACACCACGGCCGATATTGGCCTGCGAACCGGTGTAGACGACGCCCGCGAGGGCCGCGGTGCCGTGCGCGGTGAGGTAGTCGGAGGCGACGATGCCGCCGTAGGACCAGCCCAGCAGCAGCGCGCCGGAGGTGATGCCCTCGGCCGCGAACACGGCGGCGATATCGGCGGCCCAGTTCTTCGGGTCGTCGTAGCCGGCCTCGGGGGCGTCGGAGTAACCGTGCCCGCGCAGGTCCACCGCGATCACCCGGAACTGCTCGGCGAGCAGGTCGGCCGACCGTCCCCAGCAGAGCAGATTCCCGGCCCAGCCGTGCAGCAGCACCAATGGGCGCGCCCCTTCCGGACCCGTCACCCGGTAAACGATGGTCGTGCCGTCCGCGCTCACTGCTTCCCGAATCGCCATGCAGTGAGGCTAACCGGCAGCGCCGCCGTGATCTCGCGCCCGCCACGGCGCCCGCGGCGGGCGCGGGCCCGGAAGGCGCAGGCCAGGGTCCTTGCCTAAGCTCGGAACCATGAGCACTCGTACCGCTGTGGTGACCGGAGCCAGTTCGGGTATCGGCGAGGCAACCGCCCGCGAACTCGCCAAGCAGGGATACCACGTGTACGTGGGCGCACGCCGGGTCGAGCGGCTGGAGAAGCTGGCCGAGGAGATCGGCGGCACCCCGCTGGCCCTGGACGTGACAGACGAGGAGTCGGTGCGCGCCTTCACCGAGGCCGTCGAGCGGTGCGATGTGCTGGTCAACAATGCCGGTGGCGCGAAGGGCCTGGCCCCGGTGCTCGAGGCCGATCTGGACGACTGGCGCTGGATGTGGGAGACCAATGTGCTGGGCACGCTGCGGCTCACCAAGGCGCTGCTGCCCAAGCTGATCGCCTCCGGGGACGGCCTGATCGTCACCATCACCTCCATCGCCGCCTTCCACGCCTACGACAACGGGTCCGGGTACACCTCGGCCAAGCACGCGCAGGCGGTGCTGCACCGGACGCTGCGCGGTGAGCTGCTCGGGCAGCCGGTGCGGCTGACCGAGATCGCGCCGGGCGCGGTGGAGACGGAGTTCTCGCTGGTGCGGTTCGCGGGTGACACCGAGCGCGCGGCGAGCGTGTATCAGGGCATCGATCCGCTGGTGGCGCAGGACATCGCGGAGGTGGTCGGTTTCGTGGCGTCCCGCCCGCCGCACGTCAATCTGGACACCATCACGGTGACGCCGCGGGATCAGGCCGGGCCGGGCCGTTTCGCGCGTCGTTCCTGACCGGGGTGCGCGGCGCGGCGCAGTCACATTGCGCCGCATCGCAGTTCACGGCCCCATGATCTGAATCACGGATTCTTCAAAATCGGAATCCGCGCGCCGGCCGCTGCTAGCGTCCCCCGCAACCGAGGGCGGCTTGGAGCGAATATGGTGAGATCACGCATCGAGGCGGTCGGGTCGTACCTGCCCGCCACCGAGATATCGACCGCGGAGCTGCTGGCCCAGCTGGCCGTCGACTCCCCCGTCGACCTGGAGCGGATCAGTGGCGTGCGGCACCGCCGCCGCTGTGCCGAGGACGAGGACTCCTTCACCGTGGCGATGGCCGCGGCCCGGACCGCCCTCGACAATTCCCGCTACGACGCCGCCGATCTGGACGTCGTCATCTCCTGCTCCATCACGCGTATTCGCGGCGACGAATTCTGCGTGGAACCCTCGTTCGCGCTCATGCTGCGCAACGAACTCGGCGCGACCGGAGCCATCCATTTCGACGTCTCCAATGCCTGCGCGGGCATGATGAGCGGAGTTCTGGTGCTGGACCGGATGATTCGCGCGGGAATGGTGCGGCGCGGCCTGGTGGTCTCCGGCGAGTACATCACCCCGATCTCCGATACCGCGGTGCGCGAGATGTCGGAGAAATACGATCCACAGTTCGCGTCCCTGACCGTCGGCGACGGCGCGGCCGCGGTGGTGCTGGACGGTGAGGGCACCGCCGACGAGGGCATCGACTACGTCGAACTCAATACCAGCGCCGGATTCGCACAGCTGTGCCTGGGCATGCCGAGCGACCGCAGTTCCGGAATCGCGCTCTACACCGACAATCGGGCCATGCACAACGAGGCCCGCTATCTGCTGTGGACCACCCGGCAACGGGATTTCCTGGCCGCGCGGGGCAGCGATTTCGCGGCGGAGGGCTACGACCACGTGATCCACCATCAATTCAGCGCGCCCGCGGTGGAATTGGTGTCCAAGATCGCCGAACGCGAATTCGACGCCCCGATACCGCCCGCGCTCATGGTGCTCGACCGGTACGGCAACACCGCGTCCACCTCGCATTTCGTGGTTTTGCACGACGCGCTCAAACACCAGCGGATAGCGTCCGGGGCGAAAGTACTGATGGTCCCCGCGGCTTCCGGCGTCGTGGCCGGGTTTCTGTCGGTGACGCTCGGCGATCTGCGGGTGTGATGCGGTATGGGAATCGTGATTTCTTCCATCGTCACCGAAATCGGTGGCGGCAGTTCGATCGAGCCGGCGGCCGCGGCCGCGCGCCGGGCCATCGCGGAGGCGGGCAGTACGCCCGAGCGGATCGACGCGCTGATCAATACCGGCGTCTACCGCGACGCCAACATGGTGGAACCGGCCATGTCCGCGCTGATTCAGCAGCAGGTGGGCATCGGGCTGGAGTATCGCAGCGGCGATGTGCCGTGCCTGTCCTTCGACCTGATGAACGGGGCCTGCGGCATTCTCAATGCCATCCAGGTCGGTCAGGCGCTGCTGGAGGCGCCGACCGTGCACCGGGTGCTGTTGGTGTCCGGTGACGCGCACCCGTCGAAATCGCCGCGGCCGCAGCCGGGTTTCCCGATCAAGCCGGTGGGTGCGGCCATGCTGCTGGAAAAGGCGGCGGGCCCGGCCGGATTCGGTGCGCTGCACATCAGCGCCACCGACGGGCGGCCCGCGGCGGAGGGTTTCGTGCGACTGACGGAGATGGGGACGACCGGTCGGTCCTCGATCACGGTGCATCGCCCCGCCGACGTCGAAGCGCTCCTGCGCCACGCGGTCTCGGCCGCGACCGAAGCCCTCGAGGTGGCGGACGCGCCCCTGGACCGCACGACGCTGATCTGCGGGCGACCCACCCCCGACTTCCCGGCTCGGCTCGCCGAGCGCCTGGGCATCGCCCCCGAGGCGGTCAGCGCCGACGACACCGAGGGCGACGCCCACACCTCGGCCCTGCCCGTCGCGTTCCTGGCGGCCCGCGACAGCGGCGGGCTCGACCATGCCGACGTAGCCTTGTTCGTGGCCGCGGGGGCGGGTCCGTCGGCCGCCGCCATCGCGTACCGCCTGCCGAAACCGTAAGTCGCGGTAAGCAATTCCGCCAGGAGGGGCCATGAACGACCTATGGGTGATCGTGCCCGCCTACAACGAGGAACACGGCATCACCGCCACCCTGGCGGCGCTCGCCGGACAGCGGGACCGGGACTTCACCGTCCTGGTGGTGGACAACAACTCCACCGACGCCACCGTGAAGGTGGTGCGCGACTTCGCCCTCGCGCATCCCGAGCCGCGGATCGCGATCGTCACCGAGGAACGCAAGGGCACCGGCGCGGCCGCCGACACCGGCATGCGCCACGCCATCGCGGCCGGGGCCACCCGCCTGGCCCGCACCGACGCCGACTGTCTGCCCGCCCCCGACTGGACCGCGCGGATCCGGGCCGCCTTCGACTCCGGGCTGCGCTTGGTCAGCGGTCAGCTCATCCCCCGCACCGACGAGGGCGTGAGCCTGCTGGACCGCACCGTCATCCGAGTCGCCCTCGAGCTGGCCACGCAGTTCGGGAAACTCCGGCCCGGCAACCAGGATCCGCGCTACCTGGGCCCCTACGTCATGACGCCCGGCTGCAATATGGCCATCACCGCCGAGCTGTACGAGGCCGCGGGCGGTTTCCCGCGCACCGCCATCGAGGAGCTGCACGAGGACCGGGCGCTGGTGAACGCGGTCCGCACGCTCACCACCGACTACGGGCTGCGGCGCGACGTGCGGGTGTACGGGTCGAATCGGCGCGTGAAAGCCTGGGGTGTGCGCAAGACCCTCGCCTGGTACGCCGACCACCGCTACAAACCGGAGCTGGTGGACATCCGGTGACGTCTGGATACCCGTCCGCGGGCGAGGATTTCGTCGCGCTGCTGCGTGAGCAGGTGCTGCGCACCCCCGACGCCCCCGCCCTCGGCATGATCGGCGAACAGCCACTGAGTTTCGCCGAACTCGACGCCCGCATCCGCCTGGTGGTGAAACGCCTGCACAGCAAGGGCTTCGAGCCCGGCGACCGGATGCTGTTCTCCATCCGGCCCTGCGTGGACGCGGTGGTGCTGGTATTCGGGACCATCGCGGCCGGCGGCAGCATCGTGTTCGTGGACCCCGGCGTCGGACCCGAATTGTTCGCGCGCCGACTGGAACTGGTGCAACCCGGCTGGGCCGCCACCGAATCACTGCTCTACCTGCTGAGCGGGCCGCTCCAGAAATACGGCCGCCGGCTCGGCCTCTCGCTACCGGAATTCGGACGGCTACCGGTGCGCCACATCCACAGCGGCCCGCGCCTACCCGGGACGCCGCGCGGCTCCATCCCGCTCGGCCGCCTGATCGGCTCCGAACCCGGCTGGTCCGGCCCCGCCACCGGCGTCACCGTGGACGTGCCCGTCGAGGATCCCGACGCCGAGGCGCTCATCGTCTTCACCTCCGGCACCACCGCCGACCCGAAAGCCGTGGTGCACACCCGCGGTTCGCTGGGCGCGGGCCTGGCCGCCGTGGCGGGCGCCACCACCCTGATGCCCGGCTCGCACTTGCACACCGAGCAGTTGATGATGGGCTTACCCGCGGTGCTGGAGGGGGCGCGCTGGTCCATGCCGCGCTATCCCCGCTTCAGCACCCATGTCGATCCGCTCGGCTTCGCCCGCACCCTCGGCCCGGCGGGTAGCCCGGACAGCGCCACCCACGCCTTCCTCACCCCCGCCGACCTGGCGACCATCCTCGATGCCGTCGAGGCCGGGCGGCTGCCCGCGCCGGCCCACCTCGAGGAGATCTCCCTCGGCGGCGCGCCCGTCACCACCGTGCTGCTGCGCCGCGCCCGCGCGGTCCTCCCCGGCACCGAATTGCTGGCGGTCTACGGCATGACCGAGATCCTGCCGGTGGCAATCACTTCCGGCGCCGACAAACTCGCCTTCGAGGGCGCGGGCGACCCGCTCGGCTTCCCGTGCGACGGCGTGGACGCGCGCATCGCCGACGACGGCGAACTCATCCTCTCCGGCCCCAACCTGTGCCGCGGCTACCTCGGCGAACCCCCGCTGAAGGAGATCGCCACCGGCGACCTGGCCCGCTTCGACGGCGGCACCCTGGTCCTGATGGGCCGCACGAAGGACATGATGATCCGCGGCAAGACCAATATCTATCCGGGCCTCTACGAACCGGCCATCGTGGGTGTCGAGGGCGTCCGCGAGGCCGTCATGATCGGCATCCCCGACGAGATCGGCGACGAGCGCATCGTGCTGGCCGTCGTCGCCGACCCGCACGCCACCGACGTCGAGACCCGCCTACGCCGCGAATTACCCGCCCTCATCGACGTTTCCGCGCTGCCCGACGACATCGTCCTGGTCGACGAGATCCCCGTGGCCGGCCGCACCAGCAAGCCCGACCGCGCCGAACTACGCGCCCGCCTGCAACGCCGCTGACGGATCCGGCCGCCGCGCCAGCGCGGTGAGCACCGCGTCCGCGAAAGCCTCCGCCCGCGCCCGCGACAACACCGGATCCGCGTAACAGAACCCCAGGTGCGTTTCCTCGTGCGCGGTGGTGATCGCGACCGTCACCGCGCTCACACACGAATTGCGGCCCGGAAGTCGACCGGCGACCCCCACGCCGACGGCGATATCGGTGATGCGCACCAGTCCCGCCGCGGTGTCGAAGGGCTCCGCCAATTCGGCGTCGAGCTCGCGCACCCACGCTCGGCATCGCGGGATTCGATCCGTCGCACCGGAATTCGCGGCCGGGTCAGCGGCCGCCATCGCGGGTCGCTACCCGCGTCGTCCGCGATCCCCATGCGCAGCGAGTGATATTCCGCGACCAGCGCGGCGGCGGCCTATTCCAGCCGGGCGGCCGGAATCGGCCCGTGCACGCGAATGCGCGCGCCGCAATTCGCCGGGGACAACCGGTCGATGATCCAGAACCATCGCTCGGAGGGGCTGAGCGCGCGCACCCGCCAACCCTACCCGGGTCGGCAACCACCGCAAGGGTTTTCAGCGACCGCCGACCGGCTGGGGCGGCAGCGGGGTGGCCGAGATCTGGTTGTGCGGTTCGCCCTGCAGGGCGGACAGGCCCTTCCAGGTCTCCCAGTCGATGGTCCAGTCGTAGATGTCGCCATCGGCCGCGGACAGCTGGATGCGGGTGCCGGTGACCTCGACCGGGTCGCCGTAGAGCGCGGTCGGGAAGTAGGCCTGGGCGTCGGCGGTGCTGAGGTTGATGCAGCCGTTGGTGACGTTCGAATTGCCCTGGGCGGACGCCGATTGCGGATTGGCGTGGATGAATTCGCCATTGTTGGAGATGCGCACGGCCCAGCGTTCCCGCACGTTCGTGTAGAACGGCGGATTCGACATCATGAAGTCCTCGTACTTCTCCGTCACCACGTGGATGCCGGAGCGGGTGACATTGCGGTCCTCGTTGCCCTCGCCGTAGCTGCACGCGAAGTCGAAGATGGTCGCGCCGTCCCGCACCACCTGGACGCGATGGCTGGGCGCGGAGGCCTTCACGATCTGGGCGCGGCCGATCCGGAAGTCGGAGGTGAGATCGGAGTCGCCGTACAGGCCACCGCCCATGTCGAGGCCGTACAGCTTGGCGCCGAGGTGCACGGTGGTGCCGGGCTGCCAGTACTCGCGGGGCCGCCAGTG
This sequence comes from Nocardia sp. NPDC059764, assembly GCF_042732555.1. Lineage (NCBI taxonomy): Bacteria > Bacillati > Actinomycetota > Actinomycetes > Mycobacteriales > Nocardiaceae > Nocardia > Nocardia sp. NPDC059764. The sequence goes on along the minus strand of NZ_JBHWHH010000094.1, from coordinate 12,238 downwards.
CGCGCGCGAGCCGCCGTTGTCGTCCTGCAGCCAGGCCCAGGAGCCCTCGGTGGCCGGGGTGGTGGTGACGGTGAGCGCCTTCTCGACGGCCGCCTTGTTCTCGACGTGCCCCTTGAACTGGAGCATGATCGACGCGGCGATGCCGACTTCCTGCCCGTCGCCGATATTGACGGTGGCGGGAGCGGTCTTCTTGGGGTTGACGGTGCTGAACTTGCCGTCGATGGCGACCGGCTTGTTGTCGGTGCCGATGGCGGTGCCGGACCAGGTGTAGGTGGCGCCGTAGCCGAGCGGCTCGTTCACCGTGAATTTGCTGCGAGTGGCATCGAATGTGCCGGCTACCTGTTTGCCGTTGGCGTTGGTCAGCGCCAGCTGGTCGATCCGCCCGTTGGTGACGGTGACGGTGGCCGGCGTGGTCGGGTTGACCTGCTCGGCGCCGGCGGCCGGTTCCAATTTCACGGTCGCGACGGGTTCGGCAGGTCTGGCCGTGCCGCCGTTCTTGCTCGACGACGAGCAGGCCGCCGCGATGACCGCTGTCGACGCCACCAGTGCGGCACGCATGGCCGACCGGCGGGACAGTCCTCGATTACTCACTTGTTCGACCCTACCCCCGCAAACCGTGTATCCCGGACGCTGTTCTAGTGGTGGACACCACCCGCTACAGGCTCACTCCCACGGTCACGGGTTCGGGTTCCAGCTCGATGCCGAAGCGCTCGGCAACCCCTTCGCGAACCGTGCGGGCGAGGGTCACCAGATCGGTCGCGGTAGCCGCGCCCCGATTGGTCAGCGCCAGCGTGTGTTTGGTAGACAACCGCGCCGGAGACCCGTCGCCCGGAAAGCCCTTGGCGAAGCCGGCGCGCTCGATGAGCCAGCCCGCCGAGAATTTTACCCCGCCCTCGGCCGGGTAGGTGGGCACGGTGACATCCGCGCCGAGATGTGAGGCGATCGCCGCGCGCACGGCCCCCACCCGCTCGTCCGGAATAACGGGGTTGGTGAAAAACGAACCGGCACTCCAGGTGTCGTGATCGGCCGGGTCCAGCACCATGCCCTTGCCCGCCCGCAACCGCAGCACCACCTCGCGCACATCGGCGGCGGGCCGGGACTCGCCCTCGGCCGCGCCCAGCGCGTTCGCCAGTTCCCGGTATCCCAGCGGCGCGCTGGAACCGTCCGCGCGCAGCCCGAATTCGACGGCCAGCACCACCGCGGCGGAACTGTGCTTGAGAATCGATGTGCGGTACCCGAATCCAAGCTCCGCGGGCGCGACCCAGCGGATCTCCCCGGTGGCCCGGTCCAGCAAACGCACCCGGCGCAGCAAACTCGCCACCTCGACGCCGTACGCGCCGACATTCTGCACCGGCGTGGCGCCCGCGGAACCCGGAATGCCGGACAGGCATTCGAGGCCGCCGAGTCCGGCCGCCACCGTGGCCGCCACCACCGTGTCCCAGTTCGCGCCCGCCTCGGCGAGCACCGAGTCCGCGCCGATCTCCACGCCCTCGGTGGCGATCCGCACCACGACCCCGTCGAAGCCGTCGTCGCCGATGAGCAGGTTGGAGCCGCCCGCGACGAGCAGCACCGGAATCCCGGCCGCGTCCAGTTCCCGGACCGTCGCCACCAGCGCCTCGGTGGTCTCGCAGTCGGCCACCGTGGCCGGGCCGCCGACCCGCAGGGTCGTCAGTTCCGCCAGCGGGACCCCGGCACGCAGCCGCGCCCCGGTCGCCGCCAGCCGGTCCCGCAGGTCGTCGAACGACACCACCCGAGAAGTACGCACAGGCACAGACGGTAGCGTGTCCGACCATGGCGACACCTCTGGCCTTCACTGCGCACTCGACACATCCCCTGGCCGCGGTGCGCGCGGCGTTCGCCGACGAGCAGTACTGGAAGGACCGCATCGAGGCGGTCGGCGGGCCCAACGCCCGCATCGAGAGCATCGCGATCACCGGTGACCAGGTGCGCGTCGACATGGTCCAGACCATCCCGGCCGCGGAGCTGCCCGCCCAGATCACGGCGATCAAGCCGGACGGTCTGACCATTCCGCGCACGGAGACCTGGCACGGCAATGGCGGCACGGTCGAGGCGCAGGTGGACGGCGCGCCCGCCACCATCACCGGCGGCCTCACCGTCACCGAGGACGGCACCGGCTCCACCTTCGTGGTCGACGCGACCATCGAGGTGAAGATCCCGTTGTTCGGCAAGAAGATCGAGGCGGCCATCCAGCAGCACCTCACCGAACTGCTGGAGCGCGAGGCCGAGTTCACCGACAATTGGCTGAGTTCTCACTGACCGAGGTCGCCCGGCAGTAACCTGAGCGATCGTGGCCCGCCGACTCGACTATTCCGCGCGGTATTCGTTGCACACCACCCACCAGGTGTACGCGGCGATGACGAACCGTGAGCACTGGGACGCCCGCATCGAGGAACTGCGCAAGCACTCCCCGAACGACATCGTCAGCCTGGAGTCCGGCGACGACGGCATCACGGTCGAACTACGTCACGTGCTGCCCCGCGACACCCTGCCCGAGATGGCGCAGATGGTGGTGCACAAGGACATGGTGATCACCCGCCGGGAGACCTACGGGCCGTACGGTCCCGAGGTGACCGGCGCCTATACCGCCGAAATCCCCGGCAGCCCGGGCACTCTCGGCGGCAGCATGCGGCTGTTCCCCACCGAGACCGGCTGCACCCTGCGCACATCCTCGCGGGCCCAGGTCAATGTTCCGTTCTTCGGGCGCAGGCTCGAACAGCTCATGCTGGTGAATCTGGTGGACCTGTTCCGCGCCGAAGCCGAGGTGACGAAGGTTTGGCTGGATCAGCAGCACCCCGCCGGGTGACCAAACCCATCGGCACGATCACCCGCGGCACCACCGGGATCAACCGGTTGCGCCGCGGGGACCGGTGGATGACGCACGACCCGCTCGTCACCGGAAGATTGCTGGACGCCGCGGATCCGCTCGTCGTGGATCTCGGCTACGGAGCCAGCCCGGTCACCACCCTGGAGATGGCGGCCCGGCTGCGGACCGTGCGACCCGATCTGCGCGTGGTCGGCCTGGAGATCGATCCCGAACGGGTGGTCCCCGGCCGGGACGGCGTGATGTTCGCCCGCGGCGGTTTCGAACTCGCGGGTCTGCGGCCGACCCTGGTGCGCGCCTTCAATGTGCTGCGCCAGTATCCGGAATCCGCTGTGCCCGAAGCCTGGTCGACCATCCAGTCCGGCCTGGCCGCCGACGGCCTGCTCCTCGACGGCACCTGCGACGAACTCGGCCGCCGCTGCGCCTGGGTCCTGCTGGATCGCACCCGGCCCCTGTCCCTCACCCTGGCCTGGGATCCCTTCACCGTCGACACGCCGTCCGACATCGCCGAACGCCTCCCCAAGGCCCTCATCCACCGCAATATCCCCGGCGAACCCATCCACACCCTGCTGACCGCCGCCGACCGCGCCTGGTCCGTCGCCGCACCGCTGGCCCCCTACGGCCCCCGCGTCCGCTGGCGTCACGCCGCGAACCTGCTGCGCGAGCAGGGTTTTCCGCTCCGCGCCTACCGCCGCCGCCTGCGCGACAACGTCCTGACGGTGCCCTGGTCCGCCGTCGCTCCCCTGCCCTGAGCGGGTCCCGCGAGTTAGCCTGTCCCCCTATGGTCCCCACACTCCGGCCCCCTGACGGGGCACCAGTGGCCGACCGCAGGCTGCACTGATCCGCGGGTACCCACGCGCGGATCAGTGGAGCTTGTGGAGCAGGTCCCGCACGGTGCCGGAGATCGCGGCCGGCGCGAGCAGCGACCGCGGCGCGAAGGGCTGCCGCCACAGACCGCCGTGGGCCGCGCCCGCCGCGAACAGCGCTTCCGGGTTGGACATTCGCGGCTCCTCGGGCGCGAACAGGTCGGCGACCAGCTTCGCGGCGAGCAGGGTCCGCGCGGTGGCGGGGTCGAAGATCTCGATGCCGAAACGGGAGGACGCCCGGTACGCGGCCGCACGCCAGCCGTTCTCGCGGGCCAGACTGCGGGTCCACGCGGGCGGGGCCACGGTGAACGACACCGGGCAGCCCGCCGATGCGGCCAGCACCGCCCGCCAGCGCGGCAACCGTTGCGCCAGCGCGTAATCCGGACCGGCCAACGCGGGCAGATTGTCGAACAGCCCCCACGCGCCGCCCTCGGTGTCGAAGATCGGGCGGGTGTAGTTGAGCCGGTACAGCGAGTGCGGCGCCACCCGGTGCAGCAGATCCTGCGCATTGCCGCGGAAACCGCGCTGCGCCAGGTGATCCCGGGCCGCCGCCACCACCGACGCCGGGACCGCGTAGGTGTCGGTCGGCGAGCCCAGCATGGCCAGCGCCGCATCGGGGTGATGCCGCAGCACCGCGTCGGCGAGCACATCGGAGGCCACCGCCAGCCGCACCCCGGCGGCACCGGGCACCCCGGCGTAGAGCCCGAGCACCGGCCGCGCGTCACTGTGCGCGGTGATCCATTGCGCCAAGGCCGGAAAGCCCCGGGAGATGTCGACGCCGGGCTCGCCATCGGCGACGGGATAGCGCATGACCCCCGCGCCGGACTTGGCGGCGGCCCGCAGCCGCTCCCAGCGCACCCGCCCCGGCCGATCGACCGCGAGCACTTCCGCGCCCCAGTTCAGCAGTGGCCGCAGCGGCCCGAGCTCCGCGCCCGCGCCGGTCACGGTGACCCGGAAACCGGGCAGCGCCAACCACTCCGGATGGTCGATGACCCGCTCGATCGCGGCCACGAAATCGGCTTCCAGAATGCCGTGGGTCTGCCATTCGGCCAGGCGCAGCCGCAGCGCGTCCTCGGCCAGCAGCAGTCCGTGCCACGGCACCTCGAGCCGCTTCACCGCCGCGGCCTCGCCGGCCACCGCGGCGGTCTCCAGCCCGGCGCCGTCGACCGCGGCGTCCACGTCGACGGTGTCCAGGGCCGCGACCGTGCGGCCGACGGTGAACCGCAGCATGTGCCGCACCGAGCGCAGTCCCGCCTCGGCCATGCCGATCGAGATCTCGGGCGCGCTGATCGCCAGCGCCGTCATTCCCCGGAAGACCCGGTGGTAGCCGTGCCGCCAGTCGCGGCAGGTCTCCACCGATTGCGCCAGGTCGGCGTCGTAGGGCCGGATCGCGTCGGCGACGACGGCGGCCGAGAACATGTCCGCGATCCGTTCGGGCGGGCCCGGCGGAAACACCAGATCCCACACGCCAGCACCGGTCCCCATACCCGTCACCCTGCCACGAATCGCGCGCCCGCAAAACTCGAAACCCGCACCCCGCGATCCCCGGAATGCCGTCCGGCGAACGCTAGCGGTGATCTTCCTGCGCGCGAGCCAGCGCGCGATGCAGCCGGGCCGCGGTGGCCGGGTCCAGAGCCGCACTGGCGGAACGGATCTCGGCCCGCGCGCAGCGGTGGATGGCGACCGCGTCGGACACCACCTCGTCCAGGGCGGCCTGCCCGATCCCGGCCTCGGCCAGATCCATGACGGTGCGCAGCGGCGTGGTCACCAGGAACGCGCCCGCCGATTCCACGTCCTTGCGCGCGAAACTGCGCCGCAGCACCACCAGCCGCGGCGACAGCGGGAACCGCCCGACCCGCGCCGACAGGTGCACGAACCGCGGCCGCAACCGGCCCAGCCCGTGCAGTTCGGCGGCGCTGTGGTGGGAGACGGCGGCCGCCCCGTCGAACCAGGCCGACCACATGGCGTACTCGTCGAGCGGCCCGTCCGGCCAGTCGGCCAGCCGTAGCAGCCCCACCCCCGACCGCAGCACGCTGCCGTCGCGTAATCCGTCGCGGATCCGGACCTCACATCCGGTGCGCAGTACCTGTCGGGTGGTGAAGTATCCCGCGTGCCGCCCGGCCTGCTCCCGCAACGCGTCCCAGTCGTGTTCCGGATCCCCCGGTGCCGCGTTCCCAGCCATGGCACTCAGGATAAGCCGGACCCATGTGTGTTATGTCACAATCCGCGGCTGTGTGCCGACACCTCACAGGATGCACAGAGCTCACACAGAAAGCTCGGGAAGAATCGCCCCCATGAGTTCGGAACCCACCTCGGACGACGCAACCAAGCGCGACACCTTCGCCGCGCAGCCGGTCGACCCCACCGTGCGGCCCGGCGACTCCACGGCGCAGCCGGTCGACCTCGGTAAACCGGACGGCACGCCCACCGAGGTCCTAGGTGCGAGACAGGACGCGACCACCGACTGGTGGAACGACCCCGCCCACACCGGCGACCCGGCCACCCCCGATCCCGACCTCCAGCCCACCCAGGTCCTGCACCCCGGCGAGGCCGCCTACGCGGCGGGCGCGACCGGCCGTCCCGGCCCCGGCACCGGCTCGACGGCGACCGCCGACACCGCGAAACTCGCGAACGGCACCGGCCCGACCGCGGTGCTGCCGGGCGGACCGGGTTATCCGCCAGGGCCTTCGGGTCCGATCACCCAGTCCGGCGGTATGCAGGTGCCACCGGGCACCCCGCCTCCCCCGGCGAAAGTCGGTGGCGGACAGACCGGTTCGTCTGGTCCGAAGCGCAGTCGCAAGAAGACCCTGCTGATCGTCACCCTGGTGGCCGCACTGCTGATCGCGGGCGGGCTCGCCGGCGGCGAGGCCTGGGCCCGCCACAAGGTCGAGAAGTGCATCAGCTCGCAGTTCGAGGCCCAGATGGGCTCCAAGATCGACGTCTCGTTCGGCTGGAAACCGCTGCTGCTCACCATGATCGACCACAAGGTCGGCGAGGTCACCGTGAAGAGCGACGATTCCAAGTTCGGCCCGGCCCAGGGCATGGTCGTGAACGCCACCTTCCACGACGTCGAGACCAAGGACGGCGGCAAGCAGGCCAGCGTCGGCAGCTCCAGCGCCGACGTCACCTGGAGCAATGACGGCATCACCCAGACGATGGCCGGTCTGGTCTCGGCCACCGCCTCCGATCCAGCCACCGGCACACTGAGCTTCGCGGTGCTGGGCGGCCTGGCCCAGCTGCAGGTCAAGCCGAAGATCGTGGATGGCAAGATCGAGGTCGAGACGCTGCAGGCGTCGCTGCTCGGCTTCGGACTGCCCACCGATCTGGTCTCGGGCATCGTCCAGCTCATGACCGAGAGCCTGCAGACCTACCCGATGGGATTGACCCCCAACAAGGTCGAGGTCACCAGGGACGGCCTGCACATCACCCTGCAGGGCGGAAACACCGTGCTGCAGGCGGATCCGAACGCCCAGCAGCAGCCCATCCTCTGCTGACCGACCGCCGCTAGACCGGAAACCCTTCCAGCACTGCGCGAGACCGGGACAGCCCCAGCCGGGTGGCGCCGGCGGCGATCAACTCCGCCGCCTGCGCCGCGTCCCGGATCCCGCCGCTGGCCTTCACCCCGAGCCGCCCGCCGACCGTTTCGGCCATGAGCCGCACCGCGTGCGCGCTCGCACCGCCCGCGGGGTGAAAACCGGTGGAGGTCTTCACGAAATCCGCGCCCGCGCGTTCCGCGGCCCGGCACACCTCCACGATGGCGTCATCGCTCAGCGCCGCCGCTTCGATGATCACCTTGAGCAGGGCGCGATCTCCCACCGCCTCCCGCACGGTGACGATGTCGGAGAGCACCGCGCCGTACTCGCCCGCGCGCGCCGCGCCGACGTCGATGACCATGTCCACCTCGGCCGCGCCCTGCTCCACGGCGAGCCGCGCCTCGGCCCCCTTCACCAGCGAATGATGTTTGCCGGAAGGGAAACCCGCGACGGTGGCCACCACCAGACCGGGCGCCCGCACCGGCAGCATGGACGGCGACACGCAGATCGCGAACACCCCCAATTCGCGCGCCTCGGCCACCAGCGCGGCCACATCCGCGGGGGTGGCATCGGGTGACAGCAGCGTGTGATCGATCATCTCCGCCACGTCAGAGCGGGAAGTCTTCGGCATGAGCACCGAGTTTGGCACATCTTTGTTGCGGGGCGCCGCCGCTGTCACGCAGACTTGTAGGCGTGCTGATCCGTCGTGAACGTACCGGTGATGCCGCCGCGATCGACGCGGTACACCGCGGCGCTTTCGGCGCGAGCCCCGATCGCCCCGTGGCTGCCGACGGCGATTCCCCTTCCTCCCACGCCTCCGGCGACCCCGTCGAGGTAGGCCTGGTGCACACGCTGCGCGACGACGCGGCCGTCTGGGTCCCGACCCTGGCGCTGGTGGCGGAGGTCCACGATCGGGTGGTCGGCCACGTCTGCCTCACCCGCGCGACCGTGGGCCCGTTCCCGGTGCTGGCGCTGGGGCCGCTCGGGGTGCTCCCGAACCATCAGGCCGCGGGCATCGGCTCGGCTCTCATGCACGCCGCCCTCGGGGCCGCGGACGCCCTCGACGAGCCTCTCGTGGGCCTGCTGGGCAGCCTCGAGTACTACCCGCGCTTCGGCTTCGTCCCCGGCACCCGGGTGGGCATCATCCCGGACCAGCCGGACTGGGCCACCCACTTCCAGGTCCGCACCCTCACCGCCTACGAACTCGAGATCAAGGGCGACTTCCACTACGCCGAGGCCTTCTACAAGCTCTGACCGGGGCGTGCTTCACCCCTGTGCCGCGAGCCGGGCGGTTGCTGGGAGTATGTCTCTCATGAGTTCCACCCTGGACGACCGTCGCTACGTGCTCACCCTGGGCTGCCCGGACCGTCCCGGCATCATCGCCCGCATCACCTCGTTCATCGCCGATTTCGGCGGATCGATCGTGGAGGCGGGTTACCACTCCGACCTGGAGACCGGGTGGTTCTTCACCCGGCAGGCCATCAAGGCCGCCACCGTGCCCTTCGACCTGGACGAGCTGCGCGATCGGTTCACCGCCGTCGCCGCCGACCTGGGCCCGGAGACCGACTGGCAGCTGCACGACTCCGGGGAACGCCGTCGCGCGGTGCTGCTGGTCTCCAAGGACGGCCACTGCCTGCACGACCTGCTGGGCCGCGCCGCCTCCGGCGAGCTGCCCGCCACCATCGAGGCCGTCATCGGCAACCACCCCGACCTGGCCGGGATGACCGAGGCGCACGGCATCAAATTCCACTACATCCCGTTCCCGAAGGATCCGGCCGAGCGCGGTCCCGCCTTCGAGCAGATGCGAGACCTGGTCGACGCCCACGACCCGCACGCGGTGGTGCTGGCCCGATTCATGCAGGTGCTGCCCGCCGAACTGTGCGAGCACTGGGCGGGCAAGGCCATCAATATCCATCACAGCTTCCTGCCGTCCTTCGTCGGCGCCCGCCCCTACCACCAGGCGTTCGCGCGCGGCGTGAAGCTGATCGGCGCGACCTGCCACTACGTGACCGCCGAACTGGACGCGGGCCCGATCATCGAGCAGGACGTCACCCGCATCGACCACTCCGACACCGTGCGCGACATGGTCCGGCAGGGCCGCGACATCGAGCGCGTGGTGCTGGCCCGCGGGCTGCGCTGGCATCTGGAGGGCCGGGTGCTGGTGCACGGCCGCCGCACGGTCGTCTTCGAATAGGACCCGACGCCTTCGACCAGGACCCCGAAAACCACACGCCCGCCCCCGGTTTCCCGGGAGCGGGCGTTGTTGTTCGTACCGCGGGTCAGCCCGCGACGGCGGCCGGGCCGCGGCGCGCGGTCCGGATGACCCGGTGCAGTTCGCTGTTGAAGGCGTGCTCGGCCTCGATGTTCACCAGGTGACCGGTCGGCAGGATGGTGTACCGCTCCAGATTGCCCGCGGCCGCGAGGTTGTCGGCGATCTCGCGCGAGTGCACCTCGGGCAGCAGCTTGTCGAAGGAGCCCGCCACGACCGTGGTCGGCACCGTCAGCGCCGCCGCGGCGTCGACCACGTCCAGCTCGACCAGTCCGCGGGCCACGGCCGCGCGCACCGACGGACGGCAGGAGCGCACGATCGAGACGCCGAAGTCGACCTGGTCGCGGGTGGCCCCAGGATTGGCGAGCCGGGACTTGGCGATCCGGTTGACCGCCGCGCCGCCGGGCAGCGGCAGTGGGGTGCCGAACAACACCCGGGCCACCGACTGCGGATTCGGGACGATCTCGTTGAGCAGCGGAATCACGGTGGCGCGGTGCGAGATCTGCCGCGCGGCCGTGGTGGCCAGCAGGACCGCGGAGGCTCGGTGCCGAACCTGGTGCGGATACTTGCGGGCCCAGGCCTGAATCGTCATGCCGCCCATGCTGTGTCCCACCAGCACCGCCTGCTGACCGGGCCGCAGCACCGCGTCGAGCAGATCGGAGAAGTCGTCGGCCAGCTGCTCGGCGCCGAAAACCCGGGTGCCGCTGTCGCTTTCGCCGTGGCCGCGCTGGTCGAAGGCGATCACGCGGTACTCGCCGGCGAAGGCGTTGATCTGCGGGTTCCAGTATTCGAGGGCACAGGACCAGCCGTGGGCCAGCACGATGACCTCGCCGTCGGCGGGACCGTACGCGTGCACGCGCAGCTTGGCGCCGTCACGGGTGGTTACGGGGATGACCTCGGCGGGACGCTGCGTGTTGAGGGAAGCCGTCTTGTAGCGACGGGACCGCAGTCCGGGGCGAAAGGGAGCGGTCAACGCATCCGCGCCCGCCTCCTGGAGTTTCACCAGCATGAGCACTCCTTTGTGTTCCCGACCACAGTATCGCGCTAACCGGGGTGCTTGCAACAGCAAGCGGGTATATATCTTCTTGCTATACAACAATGTTCGCGGTGCGCGACCTCGCGGATAAGGTCCCCCAGGGGTGGGTGAGCCCCACCCCTCAGGCGCCCACCACCTTCGCCGGAACCCCGAAAGCAGCCCCGGCGACCCGCGCGAGTTCGGCGTTGAACTCCCGGTAGGCCTCCACATTGCCCAGGTGCCCGGTCGGCAGCACCCGGTAGGCGTCCAGGCTGCCGGTCTCGGTGAGCATCGCCACGATCCGCTCCGCGTGCACCGGCGGGGTCATGTCGTCGGCCGAACCCGCGACAACCGTGGTCGGCACCGTCAGGTTGGCGGCGCCGCGCCCGACGTCCAAGTAGGACAACAGGGTTCCGAACCGCCGGCGCACCCGCGCCGGGCAGGACCGCACGATATTTTGACCGAAGTCCGCGATGTCGCCGACCGACAGCAGGCTCATGACCTGGCGGCGGAACACCCATCGCACGGGCTTGACCGGCGGGAACACGATCGGCGCGCTCAGCCCGAGCAGACCCATCCGGAACGGCAGCGCGGCCGCGCCGCGATTGAGGAACGGGACCACGGTGGTCTCGGCGATCAGGTCACCGGCCGCGGTATTGGTGAGCAGCACCGCGTGCAGCTGCTTCCGCACGCGCCGCGGGTAGCGGCCCGCCCAGGCCTGAATCGTCATGCCGCCCAGGCTGTGTCCCACCAGCACGGCCCGCTGACCCGGCCGCAGCGCCGCGTCGAGGACCTCGGCCAGATCGTCGGCGAGCTGATCGGTGGTGAGCGGGGCGGTGCCCTCGTCGCTCTCCCCGTGCCCGCGCACGTCGTAGGCGATCACGCGGTATTCACCGGCGAAGGCGTTGATCTGGGGATTCCAGTATTCGAGGCAGCAGGTCCAGCCGTGCACCAGCACGATCACATCGCCATCGGCGGGACCGTAGGCGTGCACCCGCAGCCGGGCGCCGTCGGAGGCGGTGACCGGCAGGACCTCGTAGGGTCCGGCGGGCGGATTCAGATCCGCGAGGCCGTAGGTCCGGGTGCGCAGGCCGGCCCGGTGCGCGAGCACCAGGTCACGGACCTTCCGGCCGAGGTCCGCAGGGTGAGGCAGCGTTGCCCGCATAGGACACTCCTTTGTGTTACTGATAGATACAGTAACCCGGAGTACCGGATGCTAGCCAGTGCAAGCACCCGAAAAGTCCAAAATCGGAATCGAGCGCACAAAAAAGGCCGCCGCCCGGTGAGCCGGGTGACGGCCGAAACTCGGAGGAACAGCTACCAGCGCGGCCCGCGCTGGATCTCGTCGACCTTGGGTCGCACATCGGCCAGGTAGACGCCGGTCGCGACCACCGCCGCGATACCGAGGAACCCGACCGCGGTCTGCCCCAGCAGCAACCCGCCCAGCGACGCCAGCAGAATGGCGATCCACACCGGCTTGGTCAGCTTGTCCACGGCCGTGAAGGCGTCCGGACGCTGGCGAATCGCGTGCACGAGGGCGAACACGGTCATGCCCATCGCGGCCAGCCACAAGACCCACAGAATCAGTCCGGGTATTCCCATCACCCCACCCATCATACGGAGCGAAGACCCGGCCACCGCGACTTCCGGGCACGACACGAATCCGCACGAGACTGGAACGAGCGCCCCGGCCCCGGAAACGAGCGTCGCCCC
>NZ_JBHWHH010000093.1:0-29092 GCF_042732555.1 Nocardia sp. NPDC059764 | reverse complement strand
GGGCCGTTGGCTGTCGAGGGCCGGGTGCGCGGCCGCTGAAATCACCGCGTTTGTCGGGTGTGTCCGTGGGGAATACCGGTCATCACGAAATGTTCACGGTGTTGCCGGTGAACTTCGCGGTCGGTGCTCGGCCGGGTGGCGACTTCCCCACGTCATCGGGCCGAGCGCCGGATCGAATCGGACCGTGCGGCGTGCGGTGGATCAGTCGGCGACGTAGCCGTTGAGGTTGTTGCGGACGTCCTCGAGCAGGGCGCGGGCGGCGGTGATGCCGCTGCCGTGCCAGATGGCGTCGTCGACGGCGAACTCGCGGCGGTCGCTGACCGCGCCGAGCTGTTTCCAGTTGTCGCCCTTCATGATCGACTTGCCGTAGTCGAGGCCGTCCTTGCCGTCGAACATGAGGAAGATCAGGTCGCCCTCGAGCTTGTCGCGGTCGGCCTCGGCGCTCAGGCCCGAGACGTCGAACGAGTCGCCGCGCTGCGCCTGGGGGCGCTGCACGCCCGCGTCGCCGAGCACCTGGGCGGCGAAGGTGTCGCCGCCCTGCACCTGAATCGTCTTGGGCTCGAAGCGGATCACCGACGCCTGGGTGAGCGCGGAGTTGGCGGCGACGCCGGTGTCCCGGGCCGCGGTGCGGTAGTCGTCGAGGGCCTTGGCGCCGGCGGTCTTGCGGTTGAGGCCCTCCGCGAAACCGGTGAAGGTGGCCTGCCAGCCGTGATCGTCGCCGACCAGGACGGTCGGGGCGATGGCCTTCAGGGCGTCGTAGCGGCCGCGGTCGGCGGCCGGGCCGATGATCAGGTCCGGCTTCAGCTCCGCGATCTTCGCCGGATCCGGGCTGTCGACCGTGCCCACCGCCGGGATGGCGGCGATCCCGGAGCCCAGATACGACGGCTGCGGCGTCGGCCCGGCGACGGTGGCCGCGCCGACCACCCGTTCCCACAGGCCCAGCGCGCAGGCGGCGTCCAAGGCGGGGGTGGACAGCACCACGATGCGCTTGGCGTCGGCGGGCACCTCCGCGGTGCCCGCGGCGTGCGCGACGGACCTGGTGCCCCCGGCCGAGTCGGGGGTGGTCGGCAGCGCGCACGCCTTGGTGGTGTCGCGCTCGATCCCGACCACGCCCGCACCGGCGATATTCGTGGTGGTGCGCACGATCGAGGCTGAGTTGTCATCGGTCTTGGCGCACCCCGCGGCCAGGCCGACGGTCAGCAGCGTCGCCGCCGAGACCAATCCCACACTGCGCAAATGCCGCATAGGGGAAAAGGTGGAGGCGAACGTGTTTCGGGTGGAAGCAGACTCGCGCACCGGCATGCGGGGCAGCCTACAGCCGAGCTCCGCGACTCCCAATTACGACACCGGCGGCCCGACGGATACGACCTCGGCGGAGCCGAAATACGACACAGAGTAGGACCCGGAGCGAGCGCCGATGGGACACGGTTTACGATCTGTCACAGCGCAAGCCACCGTCGTTCGTCATGTTGCCGAACCGGACGCCGGAAGCAGCGTACGAACGATGGCATACCTGTGGAGGTTTCGTGACTGCCGTAGAACCGCGGCCGGCCAGCCTTGTGGAGGCGGAGCGGCCCTATCCTCAAAGGACGGGTCCGAAGGGATCGTTCATCTTCAAGATGGTCACCACGACGGACCCGAAGGTTCTCGGCGTCATGTACCTGGTGACGGCCATCTCCTTCTTCATGGTCGGCGGCATCATGGCGCTGCTCATGCGCGCCGAGCTCGCCCGTCCGGGCATGCAGTTCCTGTCGCCGGAACAGTTCAACCAGCTGTTCACCATGCACGGCACGATCATGCTGCTCTTCTACGCGACCGCGATCGTGTTCGGCTTCGCCAACATCATCCTGCCGCTGCAGATCGGCGCCCCTGACGTCGCCTTCCCGCGTCTGAACGCGTTCAGCTACTGGCTGTACCTGTTCGGCGGCACCATGGCGACCGCCGGCTTCATCACCCCCGGCGGCGCGGCGGACTTCGGCTGGACCGCGTACACCCCGCTGTCGGACATCGTCCACTCGCCCGGCGTCGGCGCCGACCTGTGGATCCTGGGTCTGGCCGTCTCCGGTCTGGGCACCATCCTCGGTGGCGTCAACATGATCACCACCGTGGTCTGCCTGCGCTGCCCGGGCATGACCATGTTCCGGATGCCGATCTTCACCTGGAACATCCTCGTCACCTCGGTGCTGATCCTGCTGGCCTTCCCGCTGCTCACCGCGGCCCTGTTCGGCCTGGCCTACGACCGCCACCTGGGTGGCCACATCTACGACCCGGCCAATGGCGGCGTGCTGCTCTACCAGCACTTGTTCTGGTACTTCGGCCACCCCGAGGTGTACATCATCGCGCTGCCGTTCTTCGGCATCGTCTCGGAGATCTACCCGGTCTTCTCACGGAAGCCGATCTTCGGTTACACCACCCTGGTCTACGCGACCCTGGGTATCGCGGCCCTGTCCATCGCCGTGTGGGCGCACCACATGTACGCGACCGGCGCGGTGCTGCTGCCGTACTTCTCGTTCATGACCTTCCTCATCGCGGTCCCGACCGGTGTGAAGTTCTTCAACTGGATCGGCACCATGTGGCGAGGCCAGCTCACCTTCGAGTCGCCGATGCTCTGGTCGGTCGGCTTCATCGTGACGTTCCTCTTCGGTGGTCTGTCGGGCGTCATCCTGGCGAGCCCGCCGCTGGACTTCCACGTGTCGGACACCTATTTCGTGGTGGCGCACTTCCACTACGTGCTCTTCGGCACCATCGTGTTCGCCACCTTCGCGGGCATCTACTTCTGGTTCCCGAAGATGACCGGCCGCATGATGGACGAGCGCCTCGCCAAGTGGCACTTCTGGGCCACCTTCGTCGGCTTCCACACCACGTTCCTGGTGCAGCACTGGCTGGGCAACATGGGTATGCCGCGCCGCTACGCCGACTACCTGCCGAGCGACGGCTTCACCACCCTGAACACCATCTCCACGATCGGTGCCTTCATCCTGGGTTCGTCGATGCTGCCGTTCATCTGGAACGTCTTCAAGTCCTACCGCTACGGCGAGATCGTGACCGTCGACGACCCGTGGGGCTACGGCAACTCCCTGGAGTGGGCGACGTCCTGCCCGCCGCCGCGGCACAACTTCTACGAGCTGCCGCGCATCCGCTCCGAGCGTCCCGCGTTCGAGCTGCACTACCCGCACATGGTCGAGCGCATGCGCGCCGAGGCCCACGTGGGCTGGGGCTCCAAGTCCCACAACGTGCACGAGCTGGAGAAGGCGTCGCACTAGTCGCCTGACACCTGAACACCACCGCGGCACCCGTCTTCGGACGGGTGCCGCGGTGCGTTGCGGAGTGGGGTGGCCCGACCCCGTCGGCGGCGGGACGCTTTTATGGAGTGATGACCGAGAATGCGGGACCGCGGACCGACTGGTCGGACGCGATGAGGTTGCGGACGCCGATCGTGAACGCGCCCATGGGCGGAGTCGCCGGGGGACGGCTGGCCGTCGCGGTCGCGGCCGCCGGGGGACTGGGCATGATCGGCATGGGCAGCGCGGGCTCGGCCGAGGCGCTCGAACGCGAACTGGCCGCCGCCGCCCTCGACCGCGAACTCCCCGCGCTCGAACGGGAACTGCTGGGGAGCGGGGCAGCGCCCGCGCCCGGCCCGATCGGAATCGGCCTGGTCGACTGGGTGGCGGCCGCGCGCCCGGGACTCCTCGACCTCGCCCTCGCCGCGAAACCCGCCCTGCTGTCGGTGAGCTTCGGGACCGACCTGTCCTGGGCCGCCCGCGCCCGCGCGGCCGGAATCCGGACGGCGACACAGGTTTACACCGTCGAGGACGCCCGGCGAGCCCACGACGCCGGGATCGACGTGCTGGTCGCGCGCGGTCTCGAGGGTGGCGGCCACGGTGCGCCCGAGGTCGCGACGCTGCCGTTGCTGGAAGCGGTGCTCGACGCCGTGCCCGGCCCGGTGCTGGCCGCGGGCGGAATCGGTTCGGCGCGCGGGATGGCCGCCATGCTCGCGGCGGGCGCCGCGGGGGTGTGGCTGGGCACCGCGCTGGCCGCCGCCGAGGAATCGCTGTTGCCTCCGAACAGCCGCCGTGCCCTGCTCGCGGCGCGGGGCACCGACACGATCCTCACGCGGGCGTTCGATGTCGGCATGGAACTGCCCTGGCCGCAGCGGTTTCCGGCCCGCGTGCTGCGCAACGACTTCACCGAGCGCTGGCAGGACCGCGTCGACGAGCTGTCCGCGCCCGACCCGTCCCCGAGCATCGGCGCGGCCCGGGCCGAGCTGGCCGCCGCGAATGCCGCCGATGATCCGCGCATCGCACCGGTCGATGCCGGGCAGGGCGTCGGGCTGGTCACCGCGGTGCGCCCGGTCGCCGAGATCCTGGGCGAATGGTGTTCCGAGGCGGTCCGCCTGCTCGCCCCCGGCGGGCATTGAGCCGTACGCGAGCTTCGCCGACGTGATGCCCGCCACCGTGGGCGGCGGTCGGCGCGGTCGGTGCGAGGCCGACCTGACAGAATGAGCTGCCGCCGCATGTCGGGCGGGCCACGTTGTCGCAGGGACAAGGAGTCATCGATTGAGCGCGTCTGACACGACGGTTCTGGTTACGGTCACCGGACCCGACAAGCCGGGCGTCACGTCGGTGCTACTCGCCGCGCTGGCCAACAACGGGGTCAGCCTGCTGGATGTGGAGCAGGTCGTCATCCGGGGCCGCCTCACCCTGGGCGTGCTGGTGTCGTGTCCCACCGATCCCGAGTCGCTGCAGGATCAGCTCGAGGACGCCATGGCGTCGATCGGCATGGACGTGGCCGTGGAGATCGGGGCCAGCGCCGTATCGGGCGCCAAGCTGTCCACCCACGCGGTCGTGGTGCTGGGTTCGCCGGTCACCGCCCGCGCCTTCAGCGCCATCGCGCGCAAACTGGCCGCGCAGGGCGTCAATATCGACTCCATTCGCGGCATCGCCGACTACCCGGTCACCGGTCTGGAACTGCTGGTTACCGTGCCCGCCGCCGACGCGAACACCGAGACCGAGCTGCGCACCGCGCTGTCCGCGGTGGCCGCCAAGGAGAGCGTGGACGTCGCGGTCGAGAAGGCCGGTCTGGCGCGACGGGCCAAGCGGCTCATCGTGTTCGACGTGGACTCCACCCTGATCCAGGGCGAGGTCATCGAGATGCTGGCCGCGCACGCCGGTGTCGAGGACGAGGTCCGCGCGGTCACCGAGGCCGCCATGCGAGGCGAGATCGACTTCTCCGAATCGCTGCGCCAGCGCGTGGCCACCCTGGCCGGGCTGGACGCCTCGGTCATCGACGAGGTCGCCGAGCGCATCGAACTCACCCCCGGCGCCCGCACCACCATTCGCACCCTGCGCCGCCTGGGCTTTCGCTGCGGCGTGGTGTCCGGCGGGTTCCGCCAGGTCATCGAGCCGCTCGCGCACGAACTGGAACTGGACTTCGTGCAGGCCAACACCCTCGAGATCCGTGACGGCAAGCTGACCGGCGCGGTCACCGGCGAGATCGTGGACCGGGCCGCGAAAGCCGTTGCGCTGCGCCGGTTCGCGGCCGAGACGGGCGTGGCCATGGAGCAGACCGTCGCGGTCGGCGACGGCGCCAACGACATCGACATGCTCAATGCCGCGGGTCTGGGTATCGCGTTCAACGCCAAGCCCGCGCTGCGCGAGGTCGCCGACGCCGCGCTGTCCCATCCGTTCCTGGACGCGGTGCTGTTCATCCTGGGCGTCACCCGCGACGAGGTCGAGGCCGCCGACGCCCGCGACGGCGGTATCCGCCGGGTGCCGCTGCCGCGGTAAGCCGTGCGGTAGCCGCAACGCGTCCAATTCGCTTGCGCCACTCTGAGCTCCGCTCTCGGTACCGTGGTCGGAAACCCGGCGATGACCGAAGGAGTCCGAGTGCGTGTGCGTATGCCGCTGGTGATGGTGATGGCCGGCCTCGCGCTGGTCGCTTGCGGCACCACCGATCCGAACGAGGCGCGACCGGTCTCGGCGACGAGTGCCGCGGGCACCACCGCCGTGCAGGCGACGCCCGCCGACCGCGCGGCCGAGCGGATCGGCGCGGACTCCGACGGCAAGGACGTGAGTCTGGCCGTGGGGCAGGGCCTGGTCGTCACCCTCGAGGCGAATCCGACCACCGGATTCGGCTGGCAGCTGGGTGAGCTGAACCAGAACGTGGTGAAGCAGAACGGGTCACCCGAGTACGAGCAGGACCCCAACCCGGACGGCAAGGTCGGCGTCGGCGGCAAGTCGGTGCTGAATTTCGTGGCCGTGGCCCCCGGCTCGACCACGCTGAGCCTGGCGTACATGCGGGCCTGGGAACAGGGCGTCGAGCCCGCCAAGCGGTTCACCGTGAACCTGACGGTGCGTTAGAACGTCGTTGTAGGAGTGGTTGTGTCGAGCGTTGGATCCACCATCGATGCCGGTTTCGAGGCCAGGCACGCGGAACTGGCCCGGGGCTACGGCGGCGGGGGCGATCCCGCCGACCCGGCTCTGGTCCAGGCCATGCAGATGGTGTTGCACATTCCGAAGAACGATCCGCCCGCGCGGTCGGCGCTGCTGGCGGCCGCCGCCTCGGCGGTGGTCGCGGTATGCCTGGACGAGCGGGTCGGGCCGGACGGGGAGTGGGAGGAGCGCTATCTGACCTGGAAGCGCTCGCGCATCCGGAAGGTGGCGCGGCGGGCCCGCGGGGCGCAGTGGCTGGCGGCGCAGGAAGTCGATGGTGTCACAGTCGATTTCGGCGGCGCGCAGGCGCGGGCGCTGGTGCCGGGTCCGGTGGGGGACGTGGATCCGCGGATCCGTCGGCTCCAGATCAGTGGAACCGAGCTGCCCGAGGAGTCGGACATCGCGATCGATCCGGAATGTCCGGTGCTATGGGTGGACTCGGAATTGGGTATGACTGTGGGGAAGGCAGCGGCACAGGTAGGGCATGCCGGCATGTTGCTGGCAGGCGCCTTATCGGTGCGGCAAGCGTATGCGTGGGCCGCCACCGGGTTTCGGTGCACCGTCGCGGAGGCCGATCCGGGCCACTGGGCGGAATTGCGACGGCGGGTGGCCCGGGGCGACGCGGTGGCGGTGCGCGACGCCGGGTTCACGGAGGTGGCCCCGGGGTCGATGACCGTGATCGCGGTGCCGTAGGTCGGAGGGCATGGAGGCGACGGCGCGAATGGCGCACTAGCGAAACCGAATGGTTGGCGTGCTGACCCATATG
This sequence comes from Nocardia sp. NPDC059764, assembly GCF_042732555.1. Classification (NCBI taxonomy): domain Bacteria; kingdom Bacillati; phylum Actinomycetota; class Actinomycetes; order Mycobacteriales; family Nocardiaceae; genus Nocardia; species Nocardia sp. NPDC059764. The sequence goes on along the minus strand of NZ_JBHWHH010000093.1, from coordinate 21,895 downwards.
GGCAGGGCGTATCGACTTCCCCGACCGGGTGGTCCAGGATCGATTCACGAGTTTCCTCGAAAGGAAACCACGAAATGACAACATTGCTGGTTGTTCTCATCGTGTGGACGGTGCTCTCGATCCCGGTGGCACTGATCCTGGCACGGATGTTCCGCTCCACGAGCGCCGATGCGCGGGGCCGGGGAATGCGGGGCCCGGAGTGTGATCTATCGGAATTCGATACGCGCACCCATGAAATCGCTTATCGTCCCCGCACTTCCGGAGAGGACACGCCCCGGATTCAGCCACCACGTTGACGATCGTCCAGGGCGGTGGGCCAAGATGGACCCCGTGCCGCAACCGGATCCCGATCTGCTCATCGATTTCAGCGACGTCACCGTCCGACGTTCCGGACATACCTTGGTGGGTCCGGTCACCTGGCAGGTGGAATTGGACGAACGCTGGGTCGTGCTCGGCCCCAATGGCGCCGGCAAGACCTCACTGCTGCGGATGGCCGCCGCCGAAATGCACCCCACCTCCGGAATCGCCAATCTGCTCGGCGAAACCCTGGGTCGGGTCGATATCAACGAACTACGCCCGCGCATCGGAATTTCCTCCGCCGCCATCGCCAGCCGGGTGCCGATCGACGAGAAGGTCGCCGATCTCGTCGTGTCGGCGGGTTACGCGGTCATGGGCCGCTGGCGCGAGCGCTACGACGACATGGATACCGACCGGGCCATCGACATTCTGGAAAGCCTGGGCGCGGAACACCTTTCCGACCGCACCTACGGCACCCTTTCCGAGGGCGAGCGCAAACGCGTGCTCATCGCCCGCGCGCTCATGACCGACCCGGAACTGCTGCTGCTCGACGAGCCGGCCGCCGGACTCGATCTGGGCGGCCGTGAGGAACTGGTCGAGCGTCTCGGCGATCTGGCCGCGGACCCGGACGCGCCCGCCATCGTGCTGGTCACCCACCACGTGGAGGAGATCCCGCCGGGCTTCACCCACGGGCTGCTGCTCAACGAGGGCGCGGTGGTCGCGCAGGGTCTGCTCACCGACGTGCTGACCTCGGAGAACCTGAGCGAGGCGTTCCGGCAGTCGATCCAGCTGGACCGCATCGACGGCCGCTACTTCGCGCGCCGCAGCCAGCGTTTCGGGCGGCACCGCAGCTAGCCCGCCTCTCCGAGACTTCAGCGGGCGGCCGGGAGCCGTGGCCGGCTGGCATTCCGGACTTGCGCCGGGTGCCCACGCAATTCTGGGGGTACCCGACGAGTTACCCCCATCGCAACGAGATCAGCTGTCACTGCCGGAATCGCGGCGCGCTGCGATTGCGTCCACAGGGGCCGACGGGCAAACTGTCCGCAACTGCCGCTGACGGAGGGAGCTGGCCGTGAGCCGGACCATCGGTGCCATCGCAGACCGGGCGACCGGTCCCATCGCGTCCCGGGGCACCGGCGCTCTCGCGGTCCTCGCCGTCGCCCTCGCCGCCACCGGCTGCGTGGCCGATCCGCCAGCGGCCCAGCAGGTTTCGAAGTCGCATGCCGCCGAGACGCTGGGCAAGGCCGCGGTGCCCGCGGACCTGAACGGGAAGACCGCGCAGCTCACCTATGACGTCGGCTCGGGCGGCACCATCACCTTCGCCGCGGACGGCCGCAGCCTTACCTACACCGCCGCCGACACCGGACGCCGGACGAATACCCCGGTCGCGGTCGCGCCCATCGAGGCGGGCATTTTCCTGGTTACCTGGACCGACGATTCCGGGGCCGTGGTCAGCCAGGTGCAGGACTACCGGACCGGGAAGGTCGAGGGCACCTGGACCCGGCATCCGGATCCCACCGGGCCGCCCGTCATCGAAACCCGCACCGGATCAGTCCATTTGACCGAGTGAATCGGGGCCGATGTTATTTCGCTCGGGTAAGGGTTATGGTGCGGAATGTGAGCGAGACAGTTGCACAGCCCGGATTCCAGCCCGCCGCGCGCCCGGTCAAGGACGCGTCCACAGTCATGCTGGTGCGCGACGGCGGGCACGGGCCCGAGGTGTTCCTGCAGCGCCGCGTCGGCGGCATGGCCTTCGCGGCCGGGATGACCGTCTTCCCCGGTGGCGGCGTCGACCCCTCCGACGCGTCGGTCGCCCTGGACTGGGCCGGACCCGAAGCCGCCTGGTGGGCCGAGCGATTCGGCATCGACGCGGGCCGCGCCCAGGCGCTGATCTGCGCCGCCGTGCGCGAGACCTTCGAGGAATGCGGCGTGCTGCTGGCCGGTCCGACCGCCGACACCGTGGTCACCGACACCGCCGTCTACGCCGAGGCGCGCGGGCAGCTGGAGCGCCGCGAACTGTCCTTCGCCGAATTCCTCACCCGCGAGAACCTGGTGCTGCGCGCCGACCTGCTGCGCCCCTGGGACAACTGGATCACCCCGGTGATCGAGCCGCGCCGCTACGACACCCGCTTCTTCGTGGCAGTGCTGCCGGAGGGCCAGCTGGCCGACGGCGCCACCTCCGAGGCCGAGGTCGTCACCTGGTGCACGCCCGCCGAGGCCATCCGCCGCTGGCACGAGGGCCTGGACGTGCTGCTGCCGCCGACCTGGACCCAGCTCGCGGCGCTCGGCGAATTCGCCTCCACCGCCGAGATTCTCGCCGCCGTCCGGACCATCGTCCCGATCATGCCGGTCTACGATCCCGAGGCCGAGGGCCCGGCGCTGGCCTTCCCGCACGCGGACCGCTACTTCGCGGAACTGCCGGAGAACGCCCGCATCCGGGGCTCACAGCGACCCGAGTAGGTCGGTAGCTCAGTGCTGCGGCGTGGCCGCGGCCCACACCAGGCTCCACAGCATGGCGCTCACCGCGAATCCGAGCGCCGCCGCCGCGGCCACCACGTGGGCCTGGATCCCGACCCCGACCGCGATCGGCAGCCCGACCTGGACCAGCGCCACCACGAACACCCGCAGCCAATACGACGGCGGCTGTTCGGGTTCCGGTTCGGGCGGGCGCTCCGCCGAGCAGAAGGGGCATCGGCTCGCTACGACCGGCAGGGTCGAGTCGCAGCTGGGGCACCACATGTCACGCATAAGAACTCCACGATCGAGCACGCCCGCACGGGCGGAGGGACACCATACCCAGGGCTCGAAGTAGGGTGATCGGCTGTGGCCGAATTCGTGACCGTGGACCGGGGCGTGGCAGAGGGTGTCGCGGTGCTCCGCATCGCCCGCCCCCCGATGAATCTGATCGATCTGCAGGTGGCGCTCGAGGTGGCGGCCGCCGCCGACGAGATCGCGGCCGACGGGTCGATCGTGGCCGTGGTGGTCTACGGCGACGCGCGGGTGTTCAGCGCGGGTGACGAGCTGGCCGAGCTGGCCCGCCTCACCCCGGAGCAGGCGCAGGCCATGGCGGCCGACTTCCAGTCGGCGCTGGGCTGCCTGGCCCGGCTGCCGCAGCCGACGGTCGCGGCGATCAGCGGGTACGCGCTGGGCGCGGGCCTGGAACTGGCGCTGGCGGCGGATCGCCGCATCATCGGCGACAACGTGAAACTGGGCCTGCCGCAGATCAAGGCCGGGCTGATCCCGCTGGCGGGCATCCGCCGTCTGAGCCTGCTGATCGGGCCGTCGCACGCCAAGGATCTGGTGTACAGCGGACGCTTCGTGGATCCGAAGGAGGCCGCGGCGCTGGGCCTGGTCGACGAGGTGGTGGCGCCCGACGATGTGTTCGCCGCCGCACTGCGCTGGGCGGGGCAGTTCGTGGGTGGTCCGGGCGCGGCGATCGCGGCCGCGAAACGGGTCTTCGAGGCCGGTACACATGGTCATGATCGGGCCCGCCGCGAGTGGGCTGACCTGTTCGGAACCGAAGATGAGCAGGTTGGAACACGTTCTTATTTGGTCGACGGACCGGATGCGATCCCGTTCACCGGTCGTTCAGTGGCCCGATAACACCGCTCACCGGGCTATTCATTAGGCTTGCCTGCATGACAGTTGGTCCTGAAGACCCCGCGCCGAACCCGCACGCCACCGAGGCCGAGGTCCAGGCCGCGTATAGCGACAACAAGCTCGCCCAGGTCCTTTATCACGACTGGGAAGCCGAGACCTACGACGACAAGTGGTCGATCTCGTACGACGAGCGCTGCATCGAGTACGCCAAGGGTCGCTTCGACGCCGTCGCGCCCAGCACCGAGCTGCCCTACGAGCGAGCCCTCGAACTCGGCTGCGGCACCGGCTTCTTCCTGCTGAACCTGATGCAGGCGGGCGTGGCCGAGCGCGGCTCGGTCACGGACCTGTCGCCGGGCATGGTCAAGGTCGCCACCCGCAACGGCCAGAACTTGGGCCTCGACGTCGACGGCCGCGTCGCCGACGCCGAGACCATCCCCTACGAGGACGACACCTTCGACCTGGTCGTCGGCCACGCCGTGCTGCACCACATCCCCGATGTGGAGCTCGCGCTCAAGGAGTGCCTGCGCGTGCTGAAGCCGGGCGGTCGCTTCGTGTTCGCCGGTGAGCCGACCACCATCGGCAACATCTACGCGCGTCGCCTGGGCCAGGTCACCTGGAAGGTCACCACCACGGTCACCAAGCTGCCGTTCCTGAGCGGCTGGCGTCGCCCGCAGTCCGAGCTCGACGAGTCCTCGCGCGCCGCGGCCCTCGAGGCCGTCGTCGACCTGCACACCTTCGACCCCTCCGACCTGGAGAAGATGGCCCGCAGCGCGGGCGCCGTCGAGGTGCAGGCCAAGACCGAGGAATTCGCCGCCGCCCTGTGGGGCTGGCCGGTCCGCACCTTCGAGGCCGCCGTGCCCGAGGAGAAGCTGACCATCGGATACCGCATGGCCCAGTACAAGGCGTGGCTGGCGTTCTCCGCCCTCGACGAGAAGGTGCTGCGCCACGTGGTGCCCCGCCAGTTCTTCTACAACGCCATGATCACCGGCGTGAAGCCCGGCGCGTCCGCCAAGTAGGCCGACTCCGCGAAACCCCGTGGGCTACGCCTTCACTCGCGACGACATCGCCTACCTCTCCAGTGCCGCCGGCGCGGCGGCCCTGGCCGAGGTGGGCGATTTCGCGCTGTCCTCCGCCTCGCTCCTCAAGGATCTGGAGCGCATCCGCCGCGGGCACGGCGACCGGGCCGCGGCCCTGGTCGAAACCGTCCGCCTGCGCCGCCGGGCCACCGCCAAACTGGCCGGCGCCGGGGACTGGCTGTTCACCGACGACGCCCTCCAGCAGGCGACCCCGTCGGCGGTGGCCGCGCACCGCGCCCAACGGCTGGCCGGGCGCACCGTGCACGACGTCACCTGTTCGATCGGCGCGGAACTCGCCGCGCTCGCGGCGGTCTGTCCCGCCGTCATCGGCAGCGACCTCGACGACATCCGGCTGGCCATGGCCGCACACAACGCGTGCGCGCGAAATGTGTTGCTGGCCAAGGCCGACGCGCTGGTTCCGTGCAGCACCGCCGACGTGGTGATCGCCGATCCCGCCCGCCGCGCCGACGGCCGCCGCACCCACGATCCGGCCAAACTCCAGCCGCCGCTGCCGGATCTGCTCACCGCCTACTCCGGCCGCGACCTCGCCGTGAAGTGCGCTCCCGGACTGGATTTCGACACCCTCGGCTGGTCGGGCGAGGTCGAGGTGGTCTCCCTCGACGGCGCGGTCCGCGAAGCCTGCCTGTGGTCACCGGGTCTCACCGAACCGGGCGTCACCCGCCGCGCGACGGTCCTGTCCGCGACGGCCGATCCCTGGACCCTCACCGACACCGCCCCCGACGACATTCCCGAACGGGAGCCGGGGGAGTGGATCATCGATCCGGACGGCGCCGTCGTCCGCGCGGGCCTGGTCCGCCACTACGCCGCGAAACACGGCCTGTGGCAACTGGATCCCCGCATCGCCTATCTCACCGGCGACCAGGTTCCCGACGGCGTCCGCGGCTTCCGCGTCCTGGACCGCATGGAATTCCGTGAGAAGCCCCTGCGCGCCGAACTCCACCGCCGCGACTGCGGACCCCTCGAAATCCTCACCCGCGGCGTCGATATCGACCCCGACGCCCTGCGCGCCCGCATCAAACCCCGCGGCTCGGTGCCGCACACCCTCGTCGTCACCAGAATCGGCCGCGCCGCAACGGTTTTCCTCTGCACGACCCCGTAGGATCTCAGCCCTGATAGGTCGCGTGGGTCGGCCGCATCACCAGTACGACACGATCAAGGTGGTCGCCCACGGGTTTCTCGTAGGGGAGTCCGTAGCGCTGTGCGAGGACATCGAAGAACTCTCCCTCGGTATCGCTGTCGACGCGTTCGACCACGCCCCGGATCTCCAGGTAGCGGTACGGCGCCTCGGGATCGTTGATGCTGACCGCCACGTGCGGGTCGCGGGCGGTATTGCGGTGCTTGGCCCGGGTCGTCGTGGTGGTGAAGCGCAGGACCTCCCCGTCCCAGATCTGCCAGATCGGGGTGACCTGCGGGGTGCCGTCGGGATTCAGTGTGGCCAGGTGCGCGAACAGGGGCCGGGTGAGCAGGTCGGTGTACTTCTCGGGAATCACGCTGTAGGACATGCGCACGCCTTTCGGGACCGTAGAGATGACATCAGAATATGAGAGCGAAGATAGATTAGAGCTCTAATGATCGTCAAGGTTCGAACAAGGGGGTGGGCTATCATGCCGGGGTGACGTCGATGCCGGTCGAAGAGCGCCTGGGGACCTATATCAAGCGCGCCGAGCAGGCGCTCATGGGCGCGAAGAACGCCGCCCTCAAGCCCGCGGCCGTGACCATCCCGCAGTACGCGGCCCTCTACGTCCTCAGTGAGAACCCGGGCATCTCCGCCGCCGAACTGGCCCGCCGCTGCGGCGTCACCCCGCCCACCATGAACACGGTGCTCACCAATCTGCGCGAGCGCGGCCTCATCGAGCGCACGCCGCACGAGTGGCATCGCAATGTGCTGGAGACCCGGCTCACCGACGAGGGCCGCAAGGTCATGCGGGCGGCCGACAAACGCGCGGTCCCGGTCGAACGGGCGCTCGCGGCGGAGTTCACCGCGGCCGAGCGCGCCGCGCTCATCGACCTGCTCGAGCGGGCCGCCACCGTCCTCGAATCGGTCCGCCCGGACTGATCGCTACCGGGCGTCGTCCGGCGGATCGGCGGTGACCGTCTCGAAGTCGGCGACGAATCGGGTGAGCAGCCGGGCGAATTCGGTGCGGTCGCGGTCCGGCCAGCCGGCGGTCGCGGCATCGAGCGCGGCCTGCCGATTCGCGTGGGCGCGGTCCAGGGTCGTGCGCGCGGAGGCGGTGAGGTGCAAATGGATGCGTCGCGCGTCGGCCTGATCGGCCCGTCGTTCCACGAGACCTTCGGCGACCGCCCGCGCCACCAGCCGACTGGCCCGCGGCTGGTCCACGCCCAGGGCGGTGGCGATATCGGTGACCACCACCTCGCCCTCCCGGGCCTCGACGGCGTCCAGCACGCCGAACAGGGTCGGATCCACGGCCGGGCCCCCGGCGCGGGCCGCGAGCTTGTTCAGTGCGCGCCGGCTCTGGCTGCGGCGAATGGCCACCATGGCGCGCTCGATGGCGACGATCGCGGGGTCGCTGTCCTTCACCCTTGTTATCCTACAATTGATTGTTAAAATACATGCACATGTACTTTTGCAAGTATTAGGAGACGATCATGTCCGACGCACCGAGGTTCCTGGGCTATTGGCTCAAGCACATCGACAAGACCCTCGAAGGCAATTTCGCCGTGTTCCTGGCCGCCGAGGGCCTGCTCCGCCGCCACTGGCAGACCCTGCACACGCTCGCCGACGGCCCGCTCGACACCGCGGGCCTCGATGTCGCGCTGTCCCCGTACCTCGACGCCCACGACCCCACGGCCGCACCGTATGTCGGCGCGCTGGCGGATCGGGGCTGGGTCGCCCGGGACAGCGCGGGGACCTATACGTTGACCCCGGAAGGCGTCGCCGCGCACGCGAACCTGTGGGAGCGCATCCTGATTCAGCGCGCCGCCGCCACCGAGGGCCTCAGCGCCGACGACTACGGCACCCTGCTGGACCTGCTGCGGCGGGTCGCGGCCAATGTCGACGCCTACGCGCTGACGCTGCGCGCGGACGGTGCTACTTCGTCTCCGGCTTGAACACGAACAGCTCGCCGATCCGGGTGGCCACCACGACCTCGCCCTTGCCGCCCACTGCGGTCGCCACGGTGGTGCCCTCCGCGCCCGGAAGATCGTTGGACTGCACCGTCGCGCCATTGCGGGTGTCGAAGGTGACCAGCGTCAGTTTGTCCCCGATCGGGGCCACCGTGTAGCCGGTGCCGCCCGCGGTCTGGACCGGGCGGCCGCGCAGTTCGAGATCCTTGCGCTCCCAGGCGATCTCGGCCTTGTCGCCCTGATCGCGCAGCGCCACCAGGTGGCCCTCGTCGCCGGCGGGCACCAGCAGGCCGTCCGCGACGGAGATGCCGCCGCGCGCCGGGAAGCCCAGGTCCCGAGTCCATTTCGTCTTGCCGGTGGCGGCGTCCACGGCGATCAGGCGGTTGGTGTTGTCGCCGACGTAGACCGTCGAGCCGTCGGCCGAGAGCGCGGGACTGGTGGCGCTGCCCTGTTCGAGCAACTTCGCGTCCCAGTCGACGCGGACCTCTCTGCCGTTGTAGGTGAGCGCCACCAATGCGGCCTGACTGTCACCGGGCTTCCACACGGTCGCGTAGAAGCGGCCCGACTTCTGGTCCACCGCCGACACATTCGCGATCGGGCACTGCGGCCCGCCGGTGGCGCAGTCGTCGAGGCCCTGCCCGTCCGGCGGCCGGCTCAGCGACGGGTTGGCCAGGAAGTCGGGTTCGCCGAGCAGCTGGAAGGTCGGGACCTGGCGTTCGCCGGTCTGCCGGATCAGGACGTCCACCTGCCCGGACTGGGTGACCGACAGGACCTTCCCGTCCCCGGTGAACTGCACCGACACCGGCGTCCCGGCGGCGGGGGTGCGCCAGCGCGGCTGACCGAGGTTGTTGAACGAGTTCACCGCGCCGTCGTCGCCGACGTACACATTGCCGCTGCCGTCCACCGCCGCGCCGCCGTCGACGGCGCTGGGACCCAGTGGATTACAGAAACGCTTACGGCCCGTCGGCATCTGGAACGACACAATGTTGCAGCCGGTGGCGCGGGTGGTGACGTACAGCTGCCCGTCGCCGCCGATGGTGACCGGCTGCGCGACCGGACCGCCCACGGGCCGAGACCAATTCAGCGCCAGATTCCGCGACCCGGTGACCGAGCTGGACCCGCTGTTGCGGGCATCCCCGAACGCCATCGGCCAGCCCTTGCCGGGACCGACGCCGATATCGTCGACCTTGGTACTGCCGTACGCGCACCCCGTCAGTGCGAACAGCCCGGCGCCCGCGAGGGCCAGCACCTTGGACCCGGTGCTCGAGCGTCGATCACGTCCGGTCCGCCGCCTGCCGTTTCGCACCTGCTGGTGTCCCTTCTGCCAGTACGGAAGTCTGAGGATTGTCGCCGGGTTGCCGCAGCCGGGGCCCTGCCGTTGCCGCAGCCGGAGCACAGCCTACTTTCGTGCCCGTGGAAGGGGACGGATACCCTCGTTGAAACGACCGGTGAACACAGGGAGTAGTTCGTGACGAGCATGTGGGGCGCACCGCTGCGCTCGCGTTGGCGGGGTTCGCGCCGCCGGGATCCGGAGCAGGCCCGTTTCCTCACGCCCGCGTCTCTGAAGTGGGTCCTCGCCAATCGCGCCTACACGCCCTGGTACCTGGTGCGCTACTACCGGCTGTTCAAGTTCAAGATGGCCAACCCGCACATCGTGCTGCGCGGCATGGTCTTCCTGGGCAAGAACGTGGAGGTCCACGCCACCCCCGAGCTGTCCCGGCTGGAGATCGGCCGCTGGGTGCACATCGGCGACGGCAACGCCATTCGCTGCCACGAGGGTTCGCTGCGCATCGGCGACAAGGTGGTATTCGGCAAGGACAATGTCGTCAACACCTACCTCGACATCGAGATCGGCGAGTCGACCCTGGTCGCCGACTGGTGCTACATCTGCGACTTCGACCATGTCACCGACGACATCAACCTGCCCATCAAGGATCAGGGCATCGTGAAGTCGCCGGTCCGCATCGGCCCGGACACCTGGATCGCCGCCAAGGTCACCGTGCTGCGCTCCACCCGCGTCGGCCGCGGCTGCGTGCTGGGCGCGCACGCCGTCGTCAAGGGCGACTACCCCGACTACTCCATCTGCGTCGGCGCGCCCGCCCGGGCCGTGAAGAACCGCAAGGAGACCTGGGACGCCGCCGCCGAGGCCCGCGCCGCCCACCTCGAGGCGCTCGCCGACATCGAACGCAAGAAGAGCGGCGTCGCCGCCTCCTGACTGTCACCCCGCGCAGGTAGGTTCACGGCCATGCACCGCTACGCCGCCTTCCTGCGCGGGATCATGCCCACCAACCCCAATATGCGCGGCGAGAAACTGCGCGGCGTCTTCGAAGGGTTGGGTTTCGAGAAGGTCAGCACGCTGCTGGCGAGTGGCAACGTGGTCTTCCGGACCGACGACACCGACGTGGCAGGCCTGGAATCGATCATCCAGCAGGCGCTCACCGCCGAACTGGGCATCCCCGGCGGGACGCTGATCCGCACGCGGGCCCAGCTCCAGAAGCTGGTCGACTCCGATCCCTACGCCGGTCTCACCCACGGCCGCGAAACCTATCTGACGGTCACCTTCGTGCGCGAGCACCCGAAGTCCATCCCCGATTTCGATGGTTCCGCGGTCCGCGTCGTCCGCTACGACGAGCCCGCCGCCGCGCTGCTCACCGTCATCGACAACACCGATCCCAGCACCACCGGCTTCATGTCCACGATCGAGAAGGCCTGGGGCAAGGACATGACCACCCGCACCTTCCTGACGGTCCAGAAGACCCTGAAAAAGATGGACGCCTAGGGTTCTCGCTGACCGGTGGCGCGCGATAGCGTGGCCGGGTGACTCTCGGTTCTCGAGCTGTACTGGCCGCGCTGGCGTCCTGCGCGTTGGCCGGGTCCTTCGCGGCGACCGCGCACGCGACACCCTCCGACGGCGTCACGGGGGTGATCATCTCGCGCACCACGATCGGGGACACCGACTACATCCTGCGCGAAATCACCATCGTCCCAGGCGGTTCCACCGGCTGGCACTATCACGACGGGACGCTGTACGCGGTCCTGCGTCAGGGCGAGCTGAGCCATTACGGACCCGATTGCGCGATCGATCAGGTCGGCGGGGCGGGGACGGCGTTCGTGGAGCGGGCCGGGATCGGCAATGTTCATCTGGAACGGAATCTGGGGACCGAGTCGCAGATTCTCGATGTGCTCTATGTGCTGCCCGCGGGGAGTCCGCTGTCGGAGGACGCGCCGAATCCGGGCTGCTCGTTCAACTGACCGATCCGAGCCTCGGATTAGAACTCGTTCCAATTCGAGGCGCAGACGTGTCCGAGGGAAAAATCCGAGCGTCACCGCTCAGTACGGCTGGTTCGGATCCCGTTCCGGCAGTGGACGTTCCGAGATGACCGGACGGCCGACCGGGTTGCGGACCCGGCGCTTGGCGCCCTGGTAGACCAGTGCGGTCTCCTGCGCCACCACATCCCAGGCGAAGTCGGCGGTGAGGCGCTCGCGGGCGGCCCAGGCGCGCTCCTGCGCGGCGGCCGCGTCGTCGAGCACCGAGATGACCGCTTCCGCAACGCCGTTCACGTCGGCCGGTTCGAACGAGGCGCCGGTGACGCCGTCGGTGACCAGGTCGCCGAGCCCGCCCGCGGTGGAGGTGATCAGCGGGGTGCCCGCGGCGGCGGCCTCGAGGGCCACGATGCCGAAGGGCTCGTAGCGGCTGGGCAGCACGATGGCGTCGGCGCTGTGCAGCCAGCCCAGCAGATCGGTGTGGTCGAGCTTGCCGACGAAACTCACCGCGCGCGCGACGCGGTGGGCGCGGGCGCGCTCACGCAGCCAGTCGAACTGGGTGCCGATACCGGCCACGGTGAGCGTGGTCCCCGGATGCGCCTTGCGGATGCGCGGCAGCGCGGCGATGGCGTCCTGGATGCCCTTCTCGTATTCGAGACGGCCCACGTACAGCAGCCGCGGCGGGCCGGAGCGGGGCGCGCGTTCGCGGAAGGTCCACGCGCCCACGTCGATTCCGTTGCGGATCACCGTCATCGGCACCTTCTCGGCGCCGTAGAGCCGGTGCACCTCGTCCTTCATCGACTCCGAACAGGTGATGAGCGCGTCGGATTCGTGGGCCAGCCACCACTCCACCGAGTGCACCTGCCGGTTCACCCGACCCGAGACCCAGCCGCTGTGGCGGCCCGCCTCGGTGGCGTGGATGGTCGACACCAGCGGCACGTCGTAGTACTCGGCCAGCGTGATCGCCGGGTGCGCGACCAGCCAGTCGTGGGCGTGCACCACATCGGGGGTCCAGCCCTCGCCGATGCCCGGCTTGTTCAACGCGATCCCGGCCCGCACCATGGCGTGACCCATGGCCAGGGTCCAGGCCAGCATGTCCTCGCCGAAGTCGAACACCGGCGGATCCTCGGCGACCGCCACCACCAGGACGCCCTCCTCGATGAAGGAGTGCGTCGGGTGGGTGGTGGCGTCGGTGCCCATCGGCCGGCGCGCCAGCACGACGACTTCGTGCCCGGCGGCGGCCAGCTCGACGGCCAGGTGATGGACGTGGCGGCCCAGCCCACCGACTACGACGGGTGGGTACTCCCACGACACCATCAAGATCTTCATGCGGGTCCTTCTGTATCGACGCGGCGTCCGCGGGCCCCTACGTGGTTACGCAAGCTGCCTCCTCCGGGTCCGTCGCTCCCGCCGAAGCGGGGCCGAGCCTGCGCGCATCGAGCGCGGGGAAGAGTCCGTCGGCCGCGTACCATCCTGCCGCCAACTGACCCGCTTTGGCGAGTTGCCCGGCCGTCACCGCGGCCGCGATCTCGCGCACGGCGTGCGAGTGCTCATGGGCTCGATCACGCGCGTACCCGGCCGCCGAATCCTTCGACACCATGAACGCCCAGTCGCTGGAGACGGCCAGGATCGCCTCCCGCAGCAGCTGGTCGGCAACCGTGTCGCGCAACCCGTATCGGGTGTTCTCGACCGTTCCGGCGTCCACCCGCATCTTGTCGAGGGTGTCCAGCGCGAGCCGCACCACCTCGGCGTTCAACTGGACCAGATCGGACACCTGGTCCCCGGCCCACACCCGCCAGTCCTTGCCCGAACCCCAGGAGGAATCGGCCAATTCGACGCGTTCGCCCACGTAGCCGCGGGCCCGCGCGTCCGCGAGGGTGCCGACGGTGACCCCGGCCTCGGGCAGTGCGCGCAGCACCTGCTCGAGCCACTGCGGGCCCTCGTGCCACCAGTGGCCGAACAATTCGGTGTCGAAGGCGGCCACCACGAGGGCGGGCCGGCCGATGCGCTCCGACTCCGAGATCAACCGTTCCCGCACGGTCGCCACGAAGTCCGCGACGTCCTTGCCGATGGCCGCCGAGGCGAGCTCGGGATCATAAGGAGCCTTGTCAGGACCCGACACGGTCTTGCCGGTGACCCGCGCGGGCTTCAATCCGGTGGCGTGGTCGTAGTGATGGAAATCACGGTAGTAGGGCTGTCCCGGGTACCCGGATTTCGGCGACCAGACGCGGTAGCTGACCGCGAGATCGCGGCCGAAGGCCACCACATCCGAATCCCACACCGGCCGGCCGAGCGTGGTGTCGCCGCGCAGCGCGGGACCGTCCACCATGAAGTGCGAGATGCCGACCTTGTCGTAGGTCTGCTCCATGCCCGGCGTGAACCCGCACTCGGGCGCCCAGATGCCCGACGGCGTGTGCCCCCAGCGCGCCCGCGCGTCCGCCAGGCCCTCGACCAGTTCGAACTCGCGCAGCCGCGGATCCAGCAACGGCTGGAACGGATGCGCCAGCGGCCCGCCCAGCAATTCGATGGCCTCGGCGTCGATGAGCTCCCGCCACACCGGCGAGGCGCCGTGCATCCAGCGGGTCTCGAAATCGTCGAGAGCGGCTGCGGCGAGCCGGTGTTCGTGCCGACCGAGCGCGACATTGCCCGCCATGGACGCCTCGTCGGCGCGCAGTCGCCAGTTGCCCAGCCAGTGGTGCATGCCCTCGAGGCAGTGCGGGTCGTCCAGCTGCGCGGCCAGCACCGGCGTGATGCCCAGGCTGATCAGGTGCGAACGACCTTCGGCGGCAAGGGTTCTGAGCACCTTCGCGACGGGCAGGTAGGACGCGGCCCAGGACTGGTAGAGCCATTCCTCGCCGACCGGCCAGCGCCCGTGATGGGCCAGCCACGGCAGGTGCGAGTGCAGGACCAGCGTGAACTGGCCCGGCACCGGCGAATTCGCGTCCGTCACGGCTTCACCGCGACGGCCAGCAGGTCGAGGCTGGCGTCGATGTCGCGCTCGGAGTCGGCGAGCAGCGCGAAGTCGTCGATGGTCACCGCGGCTACGTCGGCGGCCAGGTCGGCGGGCCACGGCTCGCCTGCCAGCGCCCGCTCGATCTGCGCGTCGATGATCGACCCGCCCCACTTCTCGTCCAGCGCCATGAGTTCGGGCCCGTGGAAGATGCCCGCCATCAGTTCGACGGTGAAACCGGCATCGACGAGCAGTTCGGTCATCTCGGCGGCATTGAGCTCACGCGTGTGGAACGGGTTGAGCGGTGTGTCGCGGCCGGGGGAGAAGGTGATCCGGTTCGGGGTGGAGATCAGCAGCTTGCCGCCGGGCCGCAGCACCCGCAGGCATTCGCGCAGGAATTGCGCCTGGTCCCACAGGTGTTCGATGACCTGGAAGTTCACCACGATGTCGACCGAGGCGTCGTCGAGCGGCAGGTCCGCCAGGTTGCCCTGCACCATTTCCACGCGCGGGTACTTGGCGCGCACGTGCGCGACCGCGCTGTCGTCGTAGTCGAGGCCGGTGACACGCGCGGCGACCCCGGCGATCATATTGGCCCCGTAGCCTTCTCCGCTGCCCGCCTCGAGCACGACCTTGCCCGCGCAACGGTCGAGCATGCGCACGTAGGCGATCTCGTGGCGCCGGAACCAGTAGTTCTCCTCGGCGATGCCGGGCACCGTCCGCTCGCCGGTCAGCGGCAAGGGATCGGTGTGGTTTTCAACAGGTCTCACGGCCTCGCTCATTGCTCCGACGTTAGCGGTTGCGCATATCACACCCGCGACCGGATCAACCGATGCGGAAAGTCACACGCTAAGTTACCCACGAGTAACTTAACGTAGGGTAATCTCCCGAACGAGCTACTTGTGGACGTACGGCAAAACTCGTGCGACCGCCACACCCAGTGCCACCAGAACAGGAGGTCGACGAAGACCAATGCCGAACATCGTCGTACTGATCAAGCAGGTTCCCGACACCTGGTCCGAGCGCAAGCTGACCAGCGGTGACTACACTCTCGACCGCGAGGCCGCCGACGCCATCCTCGATGAGATCAACGAGCGCGCCGTCGAGGAGGCGCTGTTGATCAAGGAGGCGCAGGGCGGCGAGGTCACCGTGCTGGCCGCCGGCCCCGATCGGGCCACCGAGGCCATCCGCAAGGCCCTGTCGATGGGCGCGGACAAGGCCATCCACATCAACGACCCGGCCATCCACGGCTCGGACGCCGTGCAGACCGCCTACATCCTGGCCGCCGCGCTGGGGCAGATCGAGGGCATCGAGCTGGTCATCGCGGGCAACGAGGCCACCGATGGTCGCGCGGGCGCCGTTCCGGCGATCATCGCCGAGTACCTGGGCCTGCCGCAGCTGACCCACCTCCGCAAGCTGACCGTCGACGGCGAGCGCATCGCCGGCGAGCGTGAGACCGACGAGGGCGTCTTCAAGCTGGAGGCCACCCTGCCGGCCATCGTCTCGGTCACCGAGAAGATCAACGAGCCGCGCTTCCCGTCCTTCAAGGGCATCATGGCCGCCAAGAAGAAGGAAGTTCAGACCTTCACCCTGGCCGATCTGGGCGTCGACCCGGAGACCGTGGGCGTTGCGAACGCCGGCACCCAGGTGACCGGTGTGACCCCGAAGCCGGCGCGCACGGCGGGCGCGAAGATCGTCGACGAGGGCGAGGGCGGCAACCAGATCGCCACCTACCTCGTTGGTCAGAAGATCATCTAAGACCGCCCCCGAGCGAACGGCGGGGCGCAGTGCTCGCAGCTCGCCCCCAGAGACCCTGCAGGAGAAAGAACAATGGCAGAAGTACTCGTGCTCGTGGAGCACGCTGAAGGTGCGCCCAAGAAGGTCACCACCGAACTCCTCACCGCCGCCCGTGCCCTGGGCACCCCGGCCGCCGTCGTCGTCGGTGCCCCCCGCACCGCCGACCAGCTGGGCGACGCGCTGGCCGCGGCCGGCGCCGAGAAGATCTATGTCGCCGAGGGCGATGACGCCGAGGGCTTCCTCGTCACCCCCAAGGTCGACGTGCTGGCCGGCCTGTCCGAGTCCGTCGCCCCGGGCGCGATCCTGGTCGCCGCCACCGCCGACGGCAAGGAGGTGTCGGGTCGCCTGGCCGCCCGCATCGGTTCCGGTCTGCTGATCGACGTCATCGCCGTGAACGGTGACGGCTCGGCGCAGCACTCCATCTTCGGTGGCGCGTTCACCGTGGACGCCAAGGCCACCGGCGACGTGCCGGTGATCTCGGTCCGTCCGGGCGCCATCGAGGCCGCCCCGCAGGCCGCCGCCGGCGAGAAGGTCGCCGTCGAGCTGCCCGCGCAGGAAGAGGGCGTCACCAAGGTCATCTCGCGTGAGCCGAACGTGGGCGGCGACCGCCCCGAGCTCACCGAGGCCGCGATCGTGGTGTCCGGTGGCCGTGGTGTCGGTTCCGCCGACAACTTCGGCAAGGTCGTCGAGCCGCTGGCCGACGCCCTCGGTGCCGCCGTCGGCGCTTCCCGCGCCGCCGTCGACTCCGGCTACTACCCGGGCCAGTTCCAGGTCGGTCAGACCGGTAAGACGGTCTCCCCGCAGCTGTACGTGGCCCTGGGCATCTCCGGCGCCATCCAGCACCGCGCCGGCATGCAGACCTCGAAGACCATCGTGGCCGTCAACAAGGACGAAGAGGCCCCGATCTTCGAGATCTCGGACTACGGCATCGTCGGCGACCTGTTCAACGTCGCCCCGCAGCTGACCGAGGCGGTCAAGGCCCACAAGGGCTGAAAACCCCTGCGGTAACCCGCAATCGACCGTCCCCCGGCCGCTGTGGCCGGGGGGCGGTTTGTGTTCGTGCCCACGGTATCGGGGGCTCGGTGCCGCCGCCCCAATTGTGAAATGTGCAATTTGCAATTTGGCTGCGGCCGGGCCGGGTCTGGTCGCCACATCGGAAGGCATTACCCCATGCGGATTCCCATCGGAGCCGTCGCTGTCGCGGGCACCTTGGCGGCCGGGATCGGCCAGGCAGCCGCCGAGCCGTTGCCATTGAACGACGTCGCCGCTTCTTCCTCCGCATCGGGCTCGGCATCGGGTTCGGTATCGCCCTGGGCGCCGGACGGGTGCAACCAATCCTCTGTCGGCGGCACCGGAAGCGCCCGGGCCGCTGGGATTCTCGCCTTCGCCATCGCGGAGCTGGCGTCCGGAAACATGGCCGGGGTGCTCGCCGGTGTGGTCGGCGGGTCCTCGTGCCCCGGCGAAGTGGGCTAGGCGTAGGTCGGGGGCGAATCCGGGTTATCCCGGCCGGAATCGGCTGGGGGGCATTCTTTTTCGTTCCGGGGGAGGGTGGCCGCGCTTCGCGTGCCACAGGAATTGAGGGCCTGCGGGTGCGGCAGATTTCGGCCAAATCTGAAACGTGTTCCCTTACGTTGTGAGCGCGGCTCGGCGAAGGCCCGGGTCATCGCTGCTCGAAAGGTTGTGCACCATGCGCACTCTCATTCTCACCGGCATCGTCGCGGGCGCACTGATCACCGGAATCGGCCCGGCGGCGGCCGCACCGCTGCCCCTGATCGACGTCTCGGGAACCCCGGCGGCGACCGACACCGCGGGCACCGACAGCAGCCTGACCGGCAGTGCGACGCAAAGCGCCGCCGGGATCGCCGGGATCCTGTGCCTGCTGACCAACCCCCACTGCGTGGGTGAAGGTGGCGGCCGGGTCGGGTAAGCGAGGCCCGCGCCGTACAGTGACACGGTGCTAGGGCGATTCGATTGCGGAGAACCGTGTCGGCGAGGCGGTCACCGGCAAGCGCACGGTGACGGCCGCTCTGAACACCGACGGCCACACCTACCGATGGCGGACCGTGCATGAAACAGCGGTGCCGGAGGCCTGAACCCGGTGCCCCGGAAGGCGATCGGCTACGGGCGAGCCCAAGGAATTGGGGGTGATCGGGCGGGCGGATTCCGGTCCTGTTTTGAAACGGAAGCGATTAACTTTCTGGCGGCGGCTGGAAGGTCCGGCCGCGCTCCACCGAAGGGTGCTTCATGCGCATATTCCTTGCCACGGCCGGTATCGCCGCGGCACTGGCCGTCGCAGCGGGTCCGGCTGCGGCCGAACCGCTTCCGCTGTCGCCGCCCGCCCCGATCGCCACCAGCGCTCCGGTTGGCACCAGCGGTCCGGTCGTGCTGCCGCCGCAGACCTCGGCGCCGTACACTGGCAGCGTGCAACCCGGGACGCCCTGTCAGGCGAGCTGCGGCACACCGCCGCCCTGGCTCTCCTAGCCCGGCCGCCGGGGGGAATCGCCACGGGGAGCCGTTTGCCGTGCGGGCCGGTCGTCGTGCAGGCTTGGCCGGTGCTCGGGCTATTCGATCCTCGGCGTCGGCAGGCCGTGCCGCTCGCCCCTGAGAAGGCGGATGCGGCAGGCGATGTCGACCTGGCCGGCATCGTCGCGGCCTTCCACTACGACCTCGCCGAATGGCTGGGCTCGGACGCGCCACCGAAGGTGTTCGACCGCATCTCGGGCCAGTTGGACGAACAGTT
The DNA here is from genome assembly GCF_042732555.1 of Nocardia sp. NPDC059764. NCBI lineage: Bacteria > Bacillati > Actinomycetota > Actinomycetes > Mycobacteriales > Nocardiaceae > Nocardia > Nocardia sp. NPDC059764. The sequence continues at coordinate 3,069 of NZ_JBHWHH010000093.1, read as the reverse complement.
CACCTCGGTGGTCACCACGGGGGAGACGGTGGATCGGGAGACGTTGCTGGCTGGCTTGTGGTCGGCGCGAAACCTGCAGCCGGGGTTGGAGATCGAGGTCTCCGACGTGCTGGAGCTGACGCGCGGCGGCCACCTGCTCGTGCTGCGGTTCGTGGCCGAGAACCGAATGGCCGAGGTCCGGAATCGCCGGTCGGTGACGGCGGTACTGATCACCGACGGGCGCACCTATCGGTGGCGAACCGTGCACGAGACCGCGACACCCGAACTCTGAACCCGCTGCTGCGGAAGGGGGTTGGAGCTCGACCGCTCATGGAATCAAGGGCACCGGGTCCGCAGACTTCGGGCAAATTCTGAAATGGAATCGATTATCTTTCCGGGGCCGGGCAGTCCGGCCACGAACCCCTACCGAAGGACTCACGTTCATGCGCGCACTCATCGCTGTGGCCGGTATCGCGGCGGCCCTGACCGCCGGGGCCGGTCAGGCCGCAGCGGCCACGACGCCCCCCACCTTCCCCGGAATTCCCACGACGGGCGATTCGAGCGGTTCGGCCAACGCCGCGCTTGGCAACTTGCAAAGTCTGGTGTTGTGCACGGTGCTCGGCAGCACCAACATCTGTGCCCCCATCACGGAGCCGCACATCGGGTGATGGTGGCCGAGCGGACTGCCGCGGCGCTGGAGGTTCCGGCCGATCGGGCACACGCCCGGGCGTTCATGCGGTCGATGGAGGAGATCGTCTGGGCTGTCGAGAACGAGGAGCTCAAGGACCTGCGGCTGCATCTAGCGGTCGCGGTGGCGCTGGTTTGTGTTCAGGAGCTGCGGAGGGCGGCCAGCAGGGTGGTGACGATGGGGGAGGTGCGGCCTTCGGCGCGGGTGACGGCGGAGACGGGGATGCGGAGTGGGTGGCCGGTGAGGCGGAGGGTGGCGATGCCCTCGGTCTGGCTGTCGGCGTAGAGGATGGTCCAGGCGTCGGGGCGGTTGATGAGTTCCATGGTGGCGGTGTGGTCGGGTGGGATGGGTGGGCCGAAGACCGGGCCGGTGGCGAGGTCGGCGAAGGCGGCGCGGACCACGTTGTGGAGCAGGACCTGCTCGGACTCCGGGGGGAGCAGCAGGGGATAGGCGCCGAGTTCTGCGAGGGTGACGTCGCCGCCGCGGGTGACGAGCGGGTGGGCGGTGGAGGTGGCGATGACCGGATCCTCGAGCCAGAGCTGTTCGACGTGCAGTCCGGGCTGGTCCACGCTGCCGCGGATGAGAGCGAGATCACAGTCGCCGTCGGCCACCGCCTGGATGCGCTGCCGGAAGGGTTTGATGACGAATTCGATCTCCGCGCCCGGATGCGCCTCGCGTGCGCCGGCGATGGCGGACAGTGATCTAGTTGCGAAGCTCATATTTGCTGCGAGGCGAATGCGTGGCCCGGAGGCCCGTACAGCTGCGCGAATGGCGGATTCGAGGCTCAGCATTTGTTTCGCAAGGGGAAGTAGCCGAGTGGTCGCGTCGGTCGGAACGACCGAACGGGTCGAGCGTTCGAAGAGGTTCACGCCGAGGTCGCGTTCCAGCCGCGCGATCTGGTGACTGATAGCCGACTGCGAGATGAAGCAGCGGCTCGCGGCCCGGCTGAAGCTCAGCTCCTCGCAGACCGCCACGAAGTAGGCCAGTTGCCGCAGCTCCACCGCATTCTCCAATTCATGATCAACGTAGATAAGAGTCATCTTGATTATGCGCCCTGACAGCTGGAACAACCGCGTTCCGAATCACGGTTAGTCATGAGAGAAGGGAGCAGTCATGTACAACGTGGAGGCGGATATCGAAACCGCCGATGTCGTCATCGTCGGATCGGGCTTCGGTGGTCTCGCCGCCGCCAAACAGCTGAACAAGTCGGGCGTGCGCTACGTCCTCATCTCGGGTACCCCCGAACACCTCTTCCAGCCACTCCTCTATCAGGTTGCGACGGGTGTGCTGGCTTCCGATGAGATCGCGCCGCCCATCGCCAATATTCTGCGCAAGCACAAGCACGGTGAGACCCGTCTGGGCAAGGTAACCGCGATCGACGCCCCGAACGCGATCCTCACCTACGAGACGCCCGAGGGCTTGCGCAAGATCCGCTACGGCAAGCTGATCGCGGCGACCGGCGCCAGCCAGTCCTATTTCGGCCGTGACGATTTCGCCGACAAGACGTTCTCGCTCAAGACCATCGACGACGCCCGCGATCTGCGCGCGCAGATCGAGCGGGTCTTCGAGCAGGCCAAGACCGCCGACCCGGAGACCCGCCGCCGGCTGCTGAGCTTCGTGGTGGTGGGCGCGGGCGCGACCGGCGTCGAGGTCGCCGGTCAGCTGAAGGAACTCGCGAAAAGGTACTTCCACCTGGAGGATACGGTCACTCTGGTGGAGGGTGCGGGCGTGGTGCTGCCGCCCTTCGGTGGACGGCTTTCGGAGTATTCGAAGCGGTCGCTGGAGCAGAGCGGCGTCGAGGTGCTGGTCGACACGTTCGTGACCGATATCGAGGACGGCAAGGTCACCGTCAAGAGCAAGGACGGTGTGGAGCGCGGCATCGCCGCCGAGACCGTGGTGTGGTCGGCGGGTGTGCAGGCGGGCGGCTTCGCCCAGGTGCTGGCGGAGGCCACCGGTTGCGAAACCGACCGCGCCGGACGTCTTCTCATCAACCCGGACTGCACCGTGGGCGGTCACGCCGACATCTTCGCGATCGGTGACATGACCTTCCTCAACGGCTACCCCGGCCAGTCGCCGGTCGCCATGCAGGAGGGCCGCCACGTGGCCGACATCATCCGCGGCAAGAAGGCCGCCGCCACCCCGTTCCAGTACTGGGACAAGGGTTCGATGGCGGTGATCAACCGCTTCAACGCCGTCACCAAGCTGAACGACAAGGTGAAGTTCACCGGTTTCGTGGCCTGGGTGACCTGGCTGGCGGTGCACCTGTTCTACCTGGTCGGCTTCCGCAACCGCTTCGCCGCGGTGCTGTCGTGGCTGGTGGCGTTCATCGGCAGCGGCCGTCCCGGCTTCGGCGAGGTCGAAAAGGGTTCGGCGGCAAGGGCTCCCGGTCGGGAGCGGGTAGC
>NZ_JBHWHH010000092.1:0-29699 GCF_042732555.1 Nocardia sp. NPDC059764 | reverse complement strand
AGATGATCACCCAGGCGAAGTCGCAGTTCACCGACCCCGAGGTCGCCGAGGAAGCCGACGCCTTCATGCGGCAGGAGGGGCAGCATTCCACCGCCCACCGCCAGCACGTGCGCGGCCTGATCCGCGCCTACCCAGGCCTGCAGGAGACCCTCGACGAGGTGGTGGGGGAATTCGACAAGCTCACCGCCGAGAAGCCGCTGAAGTACCGCCTGGCCTACACCGCCGACCTGGAGGCCACCTTCACCTCGGTGTTCAAGCTCATGCTCGACAACGAGGCCTCGCTGTTCCGGCCCGGCGACGACCGCGTCGCGTCGCTGTTCATCTGGCATTTCGTCGAGGAGGTCGAGCACCGCAGTTCCGCGCTCATCATCTTCGATTCCCTGGTGGGCAGTGACCTGTACCGGATGCGGGTGGCGCCGTCGATCTTCCGGCACGTGCTGCGCATGGTGCGGATCGCGTGCGCCGGATTCAACAAGCATGTGCCGCTGGAGGAGCGGAAGATCGACGCCATGTCGATGTTCGCGACCTACCGCTATCAGCAGCTGCTGGGCAAGGTGGTGCCCAGCCTCGCGCTGCCGTACGCGGGTCCGGGCCCGCGCGCCTTCGACGATCTGCCGCTGGGCGAGCAGCTCTCCGCGCTGCGCGGGGTCATCAGAAGCCAGCTGCCCAAGCACAATCCGGCGCACGAGGCCACGCCCGCTCTGGCCGATGTGTGGTTCGAGCGCTACCGGGAGGGCTACGACGTGACCCGCTGGTACACCGCCGAGACGTCCGGAGCGGGGACGAACTGATGGCCGAGCATTGCGCACCCACCTTCGAGGGGCTCGCGAAGTCGCTCGGCTTCTCCTGTGAGGAGGCCGGCGGACTGTTCGAGCTGAGAAGCCCGCTGGCACTGGAGAACTGGACCCTGCCCGTCCTGGAAACCACCATCATCCTGGGCTCGATCCTGGCGCTGGTGTGGGCCGTCATCCGGCTGCGCCGCCACGGCGACCCGACCAACCTGGTGCTGTGGTTCGGCGCGACCGCGTACCTGTTCGTCATCGAGCCGCCGCTGTATTTCCCCGCCGCGTTCGGCATCTCCGAACACGTGGACACCATGTTCGCGCACAACGTGTTCACCGTGGACTTCCTGTGGGGCCGCCTGCCGCTCTACATCGTGGCGATCTACCCGTTCATGGCCACGATCGCCTACGAGCTCGTGCGCATGCTGGGTGTCTTCCGCTACGGCGCGCTCGCGGGCGCGACCTGTGTCGGCTTCGTGCACCACGCGTTCTACGAGATCTTCGACCAGATCGGCCCGCAACTGCGCTGGTGGGAGTGGACCACCGACAACCCGCTCAACCAGCCCATGTTCGATTCGGTGCCGCTGCCGAGCGTCGTGGTCTTCGCCGCCCTGTGGCCGATGTCGCTGGCCTTCTGCGTCTACCGTTTCGTGGGCCGCCGCGTGGATGCCGGTGAGCAGTTCACCGGTGTCCAATTGGTGTGGCGCACACTGGTGATCGGCCTCGCGGCCTCCGCTGGCACCTTCATCCTCCCGCTCCCGGCCACGGTCCTCGGCGCGGGCAGCACCACCGTGCGCGGCGTCATCTACGCGCTCGAGCTGATCGTGCTCTCGGCGGTGGCGGTCTGGCTGATGTACCGCCAGTGGTCGCGGCTGCGGCAGCCCGGCAACACCGAACCGCGCTACGACAACGCCTTCGTCCGCGTGTACGCCGCCGTCTACCTCGTCGTCTTCGCGGTCCTGTGGGCCACTGCCCTCCCGGACTTCTTCAACGCGAAGAACGGCATCACCGAGAACGGCGACCCCATCGGCAACCTCTGGTACACCCTCGCCTGCTTCGCGGTCGGGATCCTTTCCGTGGCAGCGGTTTCCTTCCGCCCGGCGACCGGTTCCCACGACGCGGGACTGACCCCGGCCCTGGCGGGAGGCGACAGCTAACATTCGGCCATGGCTGGTGGTACCCACATGTGGCCGGTCGTCGACCTGACGGACCTGCTCGATGTTCTCGATCTGACCGAGGCCGGGCCCGGGCGGTTCCGGGCCCGCAACGTCACCTCGACGCTGCCGACGACCCTGGGCAGCCAGACGCTCGCCCAGGCCGTCATCGCGGCCGAGCGCACGGTGCCGCACATGGCCGTCCAATCGCTGCACGGAGTTTTTCCGCGCGGCGGGTACGCGGATCGCGATGTCGACGTTGAGGTCGAGACCGTGCAGTCCGGCCGGGCGCTGGCCACCGTTCAGGTGTCGTTCCGGCAGGAAGGGCGCGAGCACGCGCGCGTGCTGGCCATGCTGAGCGTCGAGGAGCCCGACTTCCTCGCCCACAGCGCCCGCCTCCCCGAGGACGTGCCCGGTCCCGACGAATGCGACGAGCTGCCCTGCGCGCTGCTGCCCTGGGAGGTTCGCACGCTCGGCGGGGCCGACGCGCTCGCCCTCGAACTGGCCGGGCCGCCGACCCTGGACGTGTGGATGCGCTGCGACAAGGCTCCGGACGAGCCCGCTCTCGCCCGCGCGCTGCTGGCCCACGGCAGCGAGGGCTTCCTGGGCCCGGTCGCCATGCGGCCCTACCCGCAGTCCGAGATCGCTCGCCTCGGTGGTCGCGGGGCCGCCGCGATGCTCGCCCAGACGGTCACCTTCCACCGCCCATTCAGCCTGCACGACTGGCTGCTCATGCGGTGCGAGAGCAACTTCGCGGGCGGTGGGCGGATGCACGGCCGGATCCAGATCTTCACGCGGGCAGGCGATCTGGTGGCCTCCGTGGACACCCAGGGCCTGATGCGCAGCGCCGCCTGAGCGCGGCCGGCTGCTACCGCTCCCGATCGATGCGGTCAAACCCGATGTGGCCCTCCTGCGCACCGGCGGCCGCACGCCCGAGGGCCGTCAGGTGGTGTCCCCGCAGTGGGTCACCGCCGCCACCACCGGCATGAAGCCGGCCAGCGACGCCGGCGACGCCACCGTCCGCGGCTACGGCTTCCAGTTGTGGAGCGGTGCGACGCCGGATGGTCTCCAGGCCAACGGCTTCCAGAGCCAATACATCACGGTCGCCCCATCGGACTGCGTGACCGGTGTCCGGCCGGCGCACACTCTCCAGCTGAGTACGGACGGGGAGTTCGCGGGCCAGGGCAATGACGAATGGCACGCGCTGCACCGGACGGTGCTGGCCTGGATGGGCGGCTGTTGAGCCCCGCCGCGTTCGAGGGGTGACGACCGGTGTCCGCTGGTGTAAACGATCTCGCGAACTTAGATTGGACGTGTGACCAAGTTTGGCGTCCGTCGGCGCGAGGTCCGGACGGAGTGAGCACGAGGCTGGATCTGCCCACGATCCCCCCGTCGGTCCTGAGCGGGCTGGTCGAGATCGGCGCACGGGAGGCGCGCGACGTCGGGCGGTGGTTCACGGGGACCGGTCTGACCGCGCCGGACGTGCTGACCGCGGACTCGATCAAGGTGTCCTTCCGGCAGGCCGTCACCGTCCTGCGGCGCGCCATCGCGGATATGCCCGGGCGGCCGCTCGGTATGCAGGTGGGCGGGCGGCGTGAACCGGACGTGATGCTGATCGTCGAAACCCTGCTCGAGCAGAATCTGCGGCATCCCCTGACGATGGCCGAGGTCGCCGCGCGACTGCACGTCACCGAACGCACACTGCGCCGCCAACTCGCCACCGCCGGTGAGAGTTTCAGCTCGGTCCGGGATCGGGTGCGGGAACGGCGCGCCACCTATCTGCTGCAGGATTCGGGGCTGCCGATCTCGGCGATCGCGCACCAGATCGGGTACAGCGATATCCGCGAGTTCCGCCGCGCCTACATCCGCTGGACCGGGTCCGCGCCCAGCGTGGCGCGCCGCCCGCTCGGATAGCCGTGATGGGCGCGGGCGTCGACACAGGCGCGGTGCCGAGCCGAGGCCAGGAACTTGATGCCGCCGTTGAGTTTCGGCCGATCGCCGGCGATGAGTCCCTCGAATGCCGCAGCCCGCACGGGGTTGTGCTGCTGGTCGTGCAGGTACTGGGCGACGACATTGCTGATGTGGTCGAACAGCGTGTACGCGCTGGAGTTGATCTCGAGGTAGCCGAGTCCGAACAGATTGCGGTGCTCGCGGTTGAACACCGACAGGTACAGGTCCGGTCGGCCCTCGGTCCAATCGAAGTACCTCTCCGCGTAGGGAATCGACCAGTCGTATCCCGTCGCGTGCAGGATCAGGTCCACCTCCTCGCTGCCGTCGGTGAACCGGACCCGGGAGCCTTCCAGCTTCGCGACATCGGGGCGGATCGCGACATCACCGTGCTGGAGGTAGTGGATCAGCTGACTGTTGAGCAGCGGATGCGATTCGAACAGTTTGTGATCCGGTTTCGGCAGACCGCATTTCGTCAGATTCCCCTGGTGCAGCCGCAGCAGCGCCTGGAAGAACGGGCGCTCCAGCCACAACGGCAATTGCGGTCCGCTATTGGCGATTTCGTCGCTGGGGATACCGAAGATGTGTTTCGGGATGACGTGATAGCCACGCCGGATGCTGACGAAAGCGGCCTCGGCATCGGCGGCGGCGTCGCAGGCGATATCGGCGTTCCGGACATGAACCCTCCGTTCGACGGTGACGATAACGGCATCCAACAGCCGCCGGGCCCCTGCCGACGAGGGGTGATGCGGCTGAAAAGGGGGGATAACCGGACACGCCGGGCGCGCTGCTACGCTCGCGGTCCGCGGATCTTCCCGACGCACCGTCGGTAAGTTTGTCTCCGCAGAGAGGTGAAGGCACTGACGATGAACAACTTCCCCGGAGTCGATGGTTTCCTCGGCACGAGAGCGTCGTGGGCCATGGACACCATGGTGCTGGTCATGGCGATCGTCGTCGCCGTCCTGGCGTGGAGCGTCTACCAGGCCAGGGTCAATCGAAAGTTCCGCCTGCACAAGGGAGTTCAGATCCTGCTGGCGGTGGGCTTGCTCGCCGCCGTGGTGCTCTTCGAGATGGATGTCCGTTTCAACGGCTGGCAGGAGCGGGCCGCGGGCGTCGTCGGCGGCACCGCCTCCACCGTGGTGTGGACCGCCCTGGCCATCCACCTGGCCTGCGCGGTCTTCTCGGTCGTCCTGTGGCCCGTGGTGATCATCCGCGCGGCCCGCAACTTCGATTCGCCGCCGCACCCCGGCGCGCACAGCGCCTGGCATCGCCGCTGGGCGCCGATCGCGGCCATCGGCATGACGCTGACCGCCGTGACCAGCTGGATCTTCTACGGCCTGGCCTTCGTCGCGTAACCCGCTGCGGCTCAGACCTTCTTGCCGACAGCCCCGTACAGCGACACGTTCTTGTCGTGGCCCGGCGGGAATTCCTCGTCGGGATTGCGCCACCGGTGGATCATCTCCACCCCCGGCTCGACCAGTTCCAACCCGTCGAACAGCCGCTCGACCGCGTCCCGGGTGCGCGGCTGCACCGGTATCCCGCGATCGATATAGACCTGCAAGAGCCGGGCCATCCCCTCGGGATCATCGGGCCCGGCGTCGAAATCGGTCGTGACATGCGAGACCGCCAGATACGACCCCTTCGCGAGCGGCTCCATCAGGGTCCGCACGATCTCGTGCACATCCCCCGGCACGAAATGCAGCACCGCCATCAGCGACACCGCGACCGGCTGCGAAAGATCCAGCGTCTCGAGCAGTTCCGGAGCCTGGAGAATCTCCTCCGGCTTCCCCGCGTCGGCCAGGACGAACGCCGTCCGCCCTTCCTCCGCACTCACCAACAATGCCCGCGCGTGCGAGAACACCAGCGGATCATTATCGACGTAAACGACCCTCGACTCAGGCGCCAAACCCTGCGCCACCTGATGCAAATTCGGCTCGGTGGGTATCCCGGTCCCGATATCCAGGAACTGCCGAACCCCCTCCCCCGCCAGATACCGGGTAGCGGTCCGCATGAACTCCCGATTGGTCTGCGCGGTCACCCGAACAGCCGGAAACTCCGCCAGCGCCTTGTCCCCCGCATCCCGATCCGCCTCGTAATTATCCTTCCCCCCGAGGAAGTAGTCGTACATCCGAGCCGAATTCGGCACATCAGTACGTAGCTCACGCGAACCCGCCACCATGGCCCCCTACGACCCGTATCCGAAAACCCGTCCCCCGCCTGTATACCGCAGCGCCGTGATCAACGCCCCCGGATCGGGCAATACCCCGAACCTCGGAACCCACGCGAAACACCCGACCGGCAAGGACATCCCGCTTCCAGCCGCTCTCAACCGCAGGACGTGAGGTGCGCGCTTCGGATATAGATCTGAGTGAATCGCGCATTGGAACGCTCGTGGGAGTGCCATAGCGTCGGTCGGGTACCAAACGCTCAGGGAAAGTGGAGGCCTTCGGTGGCTATTCGGATCGGTGTATTTCTGCCCACGTCGGGACCGCACAGCACGGGGTCGGGGCCGCGGGAGGTTCGGGAGAGCGCGCGGGTGGCGGAGGCCGCGGGGCTCGAATCACTCTGGGCGACAGATCACCTCGTCGCCAGTCAGCCGATGCTCGACAGTACCGTAGCGCTCAGCACGGCGGCGGCGGTGACCGATCGGATTCGGGTCGGGTTCGGGGCCATGTTGGTGGCGATGCGGCCGGTTGCGTGGGCGGCCAAGGAGATCGGCACGCTGCAGCAGGTGTCGGAGGGGCGGCTGCTGTTGGGAATCGGGACCGGCAATCCGGCGCACGGGGATGTCGGGTGGCGGGCGGCGGGTGTGCCGTTCGCGGAACGGGGGGTTCGCACCGATCGGGCGCTGGCCGTACTGCCGGGGCTGATCAGTGGTACGCAGACGGCGCTCGACGAGGGCCTCGACGTCGCACTGTCGCCGGGTGCGTCGGTGCCGCCGATTCTTGTCGCGGGCAACAGCTCTCGGGCACGCCGCAGGGCCGCCGCGTACGGGGATGCCTGGATGCCGATCAATCCGGGCCTCGACGATCTTCCCGGCTTGCTGGCCGAGTTGAAGAACCTCGCTCAGCAGCATGAGCGGCAGACCCCCGCGGTGACGGTCGTCGCGCCGGCGCTCTCGGCGGATCCCCGTCGGGCGGCGGACGAATTGGTCGCCTATGAAGCCGCCGGTGTCGAGCGGGTCGTGCTGGCTCCGACCGGCCCGGATTGGCGGCGCGACTACGCATTCGCCGCCGACGTGCGCGCCGCGCAGTAGAGCTCCCTCCACTCTCGAGCACAGGACAGATCATGTCGGTTTCGCAGCGCCTCATCCTCGCCACCCTGTCGGCGTCGATGCTCATGACCATCCTCGACGGCAGCATCGTGACCGTCGCCATGCCCTCGATCCAAGGGGATCTCGGCTTCAGCCCGTCCGAACTGAGCTGGACGGTCAATGCCTATCTCATCGCCTTCGGCGGACTCCTGCTGCTCGCCGGGCGGCTCGGGGATCTGATCGGGCGCCGGACCATGTTCATCGCCGGGAACGTCGTCTTCACCGCGGCCTCGGTTCTCGCCGGTGCGGCCACCGGACGGGAAGTGCTGATAGCGGCGCGGTTTCTTCAGGGTATCGGCAGCGCGCTCGCGGCGTCGGTGGCGCTCGGCATCCTGATCACCCATTTCACCGGGAATGCCGAGCGCGCCAAGGCCATCGGCGTCTTCAGCTTCACCGGCGCGGCCGGCGCCTCGGTCGGGCAGGTGCTCGGCGGGGTGCTCACCGATGCGCTGAACTGGCATTGGATATTCCTGATCAACGCGCCCATCGGGTTGGCGACCGTCGTGCTGGCCCTGCGGGTGATGCCCGCCGATCGCGGGATCGGATTCGGTGCGGGCGTGGACGTCCTCGGCGCGGTGCTGGTGACGTCGGGGCTGATGCTGGGGATCTACACCGTGGTCGGGATCGCCGAGCACGGCCGGCTGGCGGCTCGGACGCTCACGCTCGCCCTGGTGTCGGCGCTGCTGCTGGCGAGTTTCCTGGTTCGTCAGGCCACGGCACCCGCGCCGCTGCTGCCGCTGCGGATCTTCCGTTCCCGCAATGTCTCCGGCGCGAACGCGGTGCAGATGCTGACCCTGGCGGCGATGTTCGCCTTCCAGGTCCTCGTGGCGCTCTACATGCAGCAGGTGCTCGGTTACCACGCGCTGCGGACCGGGTTGGCGATGCTGCCCGCCGCGGTGGCCATCGGCGGGGTGTCGTTGTTCGTGTCCGCCCCGCTCACCACCCGCCTCGGTGCGCGCACCGTGCTCGTCGCCGGACTGTTGTCGCTGCTGACCGGCATGGCCTGGCTGACCCGCCTGCCGGTCAGCTCTCTATGGGAGGTTCCGCAAACGCAGTAATCCGTAGATCTGAACCGTCGGTGATGCCGACGGGCCTTGGGAACATTTGTCCTATATCCGGGGTGGGTGGGCGGTGGATAGTGGGGGCTCGTTCACAAGGAGGGCTTCGTGCGGATTCTTGTTTCGGGGGCCGGTGTCGCGGGGCCGGTGTTGGCGTATTGCCTGAACAGGCATGGTTTTTCGGTGACCGTGGTGGAGCGGGCGGAGACGGTGCGCAAGGCCGGGGGGCATGCGGTGGATCTGTTCCGGCCTGCGGTGGAGATCTCGGAGAGGATGGGGGTGCTGGATCGGATCGGGGAGTGCGCTACCGGGACTGCGCGGTTGGCGTTGCGGCCGGAGGGGTCGTCGCGGGCGGTTCGGGTGGACCTCGGCAAGATCTTCAGCGCCGCCTCCGATCGGCATGTCGAGATCATGCGGGATGATCTGAGCGAGATCTATTACGACGCAACGTGTGACGAGGTGGAGTACCAGTTCGGTGACTCGATCACCGAGCTCTCGCCGGACGGCGAGGTTCGGTTCGAGAATGCTGGGCCGCGCCGGTTCGACCTCGTCATCGGCGCAGACGGGCTGCATTCCACGGTGCGGCGGCTCGTCTTCGGCGACCAACCCGGTTCCAGCACTTTCATCGGGGCCTATCTCGGCGTTCTGACCCTGCGCGATGCCGCCGCGCTGGAACGTGAGCTGCTCATTCACGTCGGCGTCGGCCGGACCGTGGGGATGTACGGCACCCGACATTCCGGCGAGGCACGGGCGCTGTTCCTGTTCCACAGCGAGCAGGAGCTCGACTACCACTACCGCGATGTGCCACGGCAGAAGGAACTGCTGCGCAACGCCTTCCAGGGCATGCATCCGGACGTGGACCACTGGCTGACCGAGCTCGACAGCACCCCGGCCTTCTACTTCGACTCGATCACCCAACTCCACCTGAACACCTGGTCTCACGGAAGGGTGACGCTGGTCGGCGACGCGGGCTACTGCCCCGGCCCGGCGGTGGGCGGCAGCACCACCCTCGCAGTCGTCGGCGCCTATGTCCTCGCGGGCGAACTGGCCAGAGCCGGCGGCAACCACGAACGTGCGTTCGCCGCTTACGAACGCGTGATGACACCCCACATCCAGGCCAGCCGAGCAGCCGCCCTCAGCGCCGCGAAAACCCTCATCCCCGCATCCCGCCTCGGGATCACCGGCCTGACCCAAGGCGCTCGCCTGATCTCAGCTCTCCCCGCTCGCCCCCGCCGAGCCCTCCTGCGGCTCGCCAGCAAGACCGGCCGCGTGTACAACTCCATGACCATCGACGACTACGAGCATCAGAACCACAGTGCGTGGGCGAGAACGAGAACTGGAGTCGATGAGGGATGACGCCTGATCCGGATCCGGTCCAGCGGCGACAGTCCCATTCTCACTCCGTGGCCCGTCGCCGAAGAGTCACGGGCAGTGAGTCTTCCGGCAGCGGGGTCGCGCTCATGTCCAGGGGCATGATGTAGTCCTGCGGGACTTCCCATTCGAAGCTGCGGAGCAGCTGGTGGAGGACCATTTTGATTTCGAGGCCGGCGAAGTGCTGGCCCAGGCATTTGTGGGGGCCGCCGCCGAAGGGGGCCCAGGCCATGCGGTGGCGTTTGTGTTCGGCGCGATCGTCGCTGAAGCGTTCCGGGTCGAATTCCTCTGGTTGGGACCAGATTTCGGGGCGGTGGTGGTTGGCCAGGGCGGGGACGACCACCATCGAACCTTCGGGGACGAAGTAGCCGCAGATCTCGGTGTCCTGCACGGCTACGCGGGGCTCGATCTGGATCGGCGTGCACAGGCGCGTCGTTTCCTTGAAGATCCAGTCCAATTCGGTGAGGTCGGCGAGTTCGTCGTAGCCGAGCTCGTGGGGCATGTCGAGGGAGCGGACGCGGGCGCGTTTCTGCCAGTCGGGGTACCTGGCCAGGTTGTAGACGATATTGGCGAGGGTGCCGGTGGTGGTGTCGTGGGCGGCGGCCAGGAGGAAGACCATGTGGTTCACGACGTCCTCGTCGGTGAAGCGTTCGCCGTCCTCACCGGTGGCGTGGCACAGCATCGACAGGAGGTCGGTGCCCTGCTGGTCGCGGGCGGCCGTGATCCGTTCGGTGAGGAACACTTCGAGGGTGCGACGGGCGCGCAGGCCCTTCCGCCAGCGGCTGCCGGGCAGCGATAGCCGCACCATCGCGCCGCCGGCGTGCAGGAGCGTCATGATGGCGCCGCTGATCCGGTCGGCCTCCGCGCGGGGCAGGCGCGCACCCATGAACACCTCGAGGGCGACGTCCAGGGTCAGCTGCTCCAAACACTTGTGCATGAGCACCGGGTTGCCCTCGGCCACACTGCCTTCCGGCAGCTCCGCGATATGGCGTTCCACGATGGCGTGCAGGGCTTCCAGGTGGGAATTGAGCGCCGAGCGGCCGAAGGCCTGCTGCATGATCGCGCGGTGCGCCTTGTGCTCGTCGAAATCGAGCATCAGCAGGCCGCGGTCGAAGAACGGCCCGTTGAGCGGCTTCCACGCGGGACCGTTGGCGAAGACCCGGTTCCGGTTCATCAAGACCTGCTGTGCCGCATCGGGACCGGCGGCGATGATCCACCGGCTGCCGAACATGTTCAGCACATGCACCGGGCCGTAGGTGTTCTCGTCCTCCCGGGCCGAGCCGTGCGGGTCGCGGCGCTGACGCCGCAGCTGCGTGATCCAGTTCGTGGCCGGCCCGCTGATCTGCCGAAGCTCGCTGCCCGCCGGTGGTGCCGCGACGAATTGTGTTCTGGGCAAGGCAAACCCCTCCTGCGTAACTGTCGACAAGGCCGAAAGTTACCCGCAGGGAAGGGGTCCACACCGCCGTTCGGCGTATTTTGCCGAATCCTCCTGCTTTTTAATGCAGATTGGCCACGACGTCCGCCGCGATCGCCTTCGCCGCGGCCTCCGAGGCGGCCGCGCCGTTCCAGTCGTTGACGACGACGTCCACGACGGCATTGCCCGAACGCAGGATGAGTCGGGCGTCGGAACGCCCCGGGATCGCCTTCGGACTACCACTGACCATGGCGGCCGACTGCACCTTCGACCCGAGTTCGGCGGGGGTGATCTCGACGGACTTCGACTCGTTGAGCTGCGGCAGATACACATCGGAAAGCGAGCTCTGGGCACGGCTGTACATCGACGGCGAGCCGGCGGCCATGCGCAGGACCACCTGGATGCTGACCGGATGGGTCACGGAATCGACCGTGGTCCAGCTCGGCGTGTGGGTGACCTCGTCGGGGTTGAGCGTCATCGTCGGGGTGCGCTTGCACTGCGCCCCCGGGGTGTACCGGCTCAGCAGCGCGGCGGACACCAGCGTGCACTCGTCGCTCGTGTCGTGATAGGTCGGCCCCGCGGCCGCCTCGTCGGAAGAGCCGGACGTGACGAGATATACAGCGCCGCCCGCGATCGCCACTGCCAGCACCACCGCCCCGGCGATCCACACCCGCTTGGACCGAGGCTGTCCCTGCCGCACCGGGGACATCACCGCACTCACCAACCCGCTCCGATCTAGAGAACTCAGCTGGTCAGAGAGATTACCGCACCGCAAGCCATCCGCTACACCCGGCAACCGGCACCTCGGATGTGAAACAGATTGACGGCCAAGCCAATTGATCGGCGGCGCGGCAACCCTGCCGCGACGGCGAATGCAACGGCGTCGCGCAATCCTCCATGCCGGATTCGAACATTCGCGGTACGGTGCCCCGGCGCTGGACAGCGCGGTCAGGAGGGAGGACTTGACCATGGCAGGTAGTGAGCACGCGGAAACCGAGGGTGAGCGACAGCCGGTGGGTCCCGGTGATTCGACGCAGACCACCGCCAAGCTCGTGGACCAGATCCGCGTCGAGCAGGAACCCGAAGGCCTCGTCATGTCCGCCGACGGCCGCCTGTACATCGCGAACTCCCGCTCCGGCTCGGTATCGGTGGTGACGACGCAGTGAATACGACGGGCCGGCGTGCGACCGCGGCAGCGACCAACAGACTCGCGTCACGCTGAGTTCCGCGCGGATCGTTCTCGACCATCGGCGGCGCACGATCCGCTCGGCATCTGCGCGGGCGGCGGGGACCCACCTGCTCGTCCCCTGAGACCGGCGCGCGACCTCGGCCCGTCCATGCCAGCGCCTTTGCTGGGCGGGGCGGGGCGGGGCGGGGCGGGGCGGCAAAGATAGGTATGTCATGGGTAGTTCTGCCGTCGCGGGCCGAGCCGTCAGCGATACAGGCTCGACAGTGACAGCGCAGGCACGAACTGGCGAGGATTCCAATGTTCGATCACAAGCCCGAGAGCCCACGACACGCCGGCGACCCCGCGGGGCGCCACAACGGCCCGACCTTGATGATTCGGCGCTGCCCCGACTGCACGACGTTGGTCGGGCCAATGACCAACACCTGCCCATCGTGCCGGTCCACCACCCTGGACTGGGTGCCTTCCTCGGGCACGGGGTCGATCGTGTCGTGGAAAGTGGCGCACCACCCGTCCAGCACCGGGACGTGGGAGCAGTCGACGGTCGGCATTGTCGAACTCGACGACGGCCCCTGGATCTACTCCACGATCGATGGCGAGCTCCCACCGACATCGGACCAGCCGATTCGCGTCCGATACGAACCCGACCCGCCCGAGGACCGATTCCCGGTCTTCACCCTCGACCCACAATCCGCGGACAGCGCCACCCCACCCGCGGAGGATCCGAACAGCCCACCGTCGACGACCCCGGCGGCGGCACACACCACCGATGCCCCGGAATGGGTTCGTTCATCGATCACGCACTGCGATTTCCTCGCGGCGACCAAGTCACTCGACACGAACGCCAAATCCGTGGTCGAGTTCGCCATCCGCCGCGCCCCCTCCGGCGGCGCCAGCGCCGGCGAAGTGCTCGTCGCCTTCGGTGTCACCCGCTGGCGATTCGTACAGATGATCCGCGAGGCCCTCGTCCAACGCCCCAGCGACACCCGTGACGCGCGAACACTCAAACGCAACCTGCTGGACTCGCTGTCCTGGGCATGGCACGCCTACCCCGACTCCTCGCCCGCTTACGTCCCCAGCTAGTACCGCGGCTACACCGGCCGACGATGTAGCAAAGCCAGATCAAGCCTCCGACAATCCGCATGGACCCACCGCCCCCGCGAAGCTCGTCGACCAGATCCGCGCCGAGCAGGAACCCGAAGGCCTCGTCATGGTCGCCGACGGCCGTCTGTATGTCGCGAACTCCCGCTCCGGCTCGGTATCGGTGGTGGCGACGAGCTGAGGCCTTCTCGTGTCCGGCACTGTGCTGGCATCAGCGCGCCACCGTCTCGGTACTCGGATACGACAAGAGCCGGGCTCGGCGATCTTGCCGAGCCCGGCTGGTGGTGGCGTCCTAACTCAGTAGACCCGGTCCGTCTGGTCGGGGATGACCGCGCCGGTGGTGTCGTCCTTCGCCGGGGCGCCGGTTCCGTCCGGGTTGGTGTAGCCCTTGGTGGAGCACGGGTACAGCGAGGTCTTCTGGACCTTGGGCTCGATGAACATGGGGTTGATCAGCCACTTGCCGTCGCCGTTGGAATACGCGGGGCACATCAGCTCGGTCTTGTTGCGGTTGATCACCAGGCGCAGGGCGGTCGCGTCGCGGACGAAGGTGGTGTCGGTGGTGGAGTCGCCCGCCGCGAAGACCTGGCGGGTGTCCTGGCGCTCCCACGCGGCCGGGCCGGTGACGCCGAAGACCCGCTCGTTGATGAAGCAGCGCTTGCCATCGAGGTAGGTGATCGCCTGATCGTCACCGGAACCGCCGCAGCCGACGGTGTGGTAGCTGCGCACGCCGTGATCCATGACGTTCTGGATTCCCACGATGTGATTGCGCTGCACACCCAGATGCGGCGCCCAGGCCTCGATCACGGCCTGCGGCGAGGCGGTGATCACCCAGACGTCGAAGCCCTCCTTCTGCAGGGTGCGGTAGAGGTCGGCCATCTGGTCGTAGTAGCGGACCCAGGCCACGACCTTCTTGGTGCCCACCATCTGCGTGGCGCCGACCGGGTTGGCGAGGTTCTCCGCACGGGCGGCCTCGGCGAACTTGGTCACGATCTCGTCGTTGTAGCCGGAGAGCAGGTTGTTCACCCACGCGTACGAGGCTTCCGTGCGGCGCTGATTCCAACCGGCGAACGCGGGCTTGCCGGTGGTCGTCGTGGTGTCGTTGTAGACCGTGTACAGCTCATCGGCGCACGCGGTGTTCGTGCTGGTCGGCAGCGGCTGCCCAGCGGCAACATCGGTCCCGCAAGCCTTGGACAGCGCGTCCGCCGCATCCTTCGTCAAATACGGACTGGTCTGCATCCAATCCTTGTTCGGCGGCTGCAACACCTTGTCATTCCGCAGGATCCAGAACGTGGTGGCATCGCCCGCGTCGTTCTTGATCGTGGTGTTGTCCCAGTCGAAGGTGGCAACCGGATGCTTGTCGCCGTGAACGGCCTTGTTGCACTTGCCATATTCATTGATCATCTGCTGCAACTTGGCGGCGTTGTCGCCATACCACTGCAGCGAACTGTCGAGCTGTGCACACTTATCGCTCGACGGAGCCGCGCTCGCCTGTGGCGCTCCCAGTGAGGCGAGGCCCAGCATGACCGCCAGCGCGAGGAGAAATCGTTTTGTCATGCGCGGCAGGCTAAGCACCACACCCCACCGCAAGCCGTCACCCACATGAATACTGGTCAGTTGTTCAGTTAACATTGTTCACGAAGGCCTGCCGACCCGGAACCCACTGCAGTCCGCCGGGTTTCGCATATCTGCGACCCCGTTGCCCTTCCCCGCGACAGACACCAGTCGACATGGGCCCAATAGACACACTTGCGCCCGGAGCCAGAGTCGATTGCCCTGAAGACCGCGACGTCTCCGACGAAAGCCCGTGCCAGAGAAATGAGGAAGGCCCAACGTCGCCGTCGGGCCTTCGTTCGAGTGGACCCGACGGACCAGCATACGAACCGGGCTGCTGGTCGACGGTCCTGGATCGCGACCAGGGCCATCGGGGGCTGAGGTCGCTGTGCTCGATCCTTAACCGCTGCTGCCTAGTGTCCTCGCCCACACGGCGGTCGTGTCCACGACGGCCAGGGAGGAAGGCAGCAGATGGCAGGCGAGAAAGGGGCGGTGCTGGTCACCGGTTCGTCCTCCGGACTGGGCCGGGCGGCGGCATTGCGCCTGGCCTCGAACGGATGGGTCGTCTTCGCGGGTGTGCGCACCGAGGAGAGCGCGGCGCGGCTGCGGCGCGACGCGGCCGGAACCGCACTGCGACCGGTCCAGCTGGATGTGACATCAGCGGATTCGATCTCGCTCGCGCGCAAGGAGATCGGTGAATCCATCGGCCCCGGCGGGCTGACGGGGCTGGTGAACAACGCGGGCACCTGCCTGGCCGCGCCGCTGGAATGCGCGGACATCGACGACTTCCGTGCCGAGCTCGAGGTCAATGTGGTCGGCGTGGCGGCGGTGACCCAGGCCTTCCTGCCCTTGCTGCGGGCCGCCGCCCCCGGCGGGAAGACCCCGATCCGGGGCCGGATCGTCATGATCGGTTCGGGCGTCGGGTGGGTCGCGCCGCCGTTCCTGGGAATGTACGCGGCCTCGCAGTTCGGTAAGCGGGGTATGTCCGATGCGTTGCGCCGGGAGCTGGCGCCGGCCGGTGTGACGGTCTCACAAGTGGAGCCGGGAGCGGTGCGCACACCGATCTGGGACAAGATCGCCGAACACGCCGAGGTGGCCACCGGACCCGAGCTGTACAGCACGGCGTTTCGGAAGTTCCTGTCGGAGAACAATTCCCGGGCCATGTCGAGCCGGACCAGCCCCGAGGAGGTGGCCCGCGCCGTGGAGCACGCGCTGACCGCGCGCCGGCCCCGGCTGCGCTACCGAGTCGGCCCCGACTCCGTGATGATGGGACCGGCGGTACGGCTCGTGCCCGAATGGCTGCTCGACCGGGCGGTCCTGAGAAATCTCGGTCTGACGACCGCCGTGCTCGCCGCCGAACACGAGTGACCGTGTCGACCCGATCCGCTCCCGGCATCTCCCACCGCAATCTCTCCGAGATTCCCGATCGAGATGCGTTCGATCGCCTGCTCGCCCGCATTCCCTGGCGCCCCGCGGTATTGGCCGAGCCGCCGTCCGGCAGCGGCCTCGCCCCGGTGCCGGGCGCACGGGGACTGCCGATCCTCGGCATGCTTCCGGCGTTCGTGCGCTACGGACCGGCGCTGCAACTGGCCATGTATCGGCGCTTCGGGCCGGTGTCGTGGTTCGGCGGCCTGGGCATCGAACTGGTGACAGCCGCGGGCGGGGACGCCGCGCACGCCGTGCTGACCAACCGGGACAAGGCGTTCGAGACCGGCTGGAACATGCTGGACCCGCTGTTCCTGGGCGGGCTGACCAGGATGGACGGTGACGAGCACCGCCGCCACCGCCGCATGAACCAGGCGGCGTTCACCGAGGCCGCCATCACGGGGTATCTCCGGCCGATGACGCGCGCGATCGCCGCGGAGATCTCCGGCTGGCCGGCCGATCGTCCGCTGTCCATGCGCGACACCAGCCGGGCGTTGTCCGCCGCCGTGTCATCGGCGCCTTTTCTGGCACAACCGAATTCGGCCGGCGGATTGGCGACGATGGCGGCGATTCAGCGTTTCGTCCACGCCCAGACGGCCGTGCTGCGCCTGCCGATTCCGGGCCTGACGTGGTGGTCCGGTCTGCGGGCCCGCCGCCATCTGCTCGACGTGTTCCGCCGGGCGGTGCCGGCGGCCCGCCGCCGCGACGGCGACGACTTCCTGTCGGTGCTCAGCCGTGCGACCGACGACGACGGCGTCGGGCTCACGGACGACGAGCTCGCGATGCACCTGCTGCACACACTGTTCGCCTCGCACGACACGACCGGGTCGGCGTTGACGGCGGCGGTCTATTTCCTGGGCAAGCACCCCGAGTGGCAGGACCGCTGTCGCGCGGAGGCGCTCGCGCGGGGCACGTCCGAGCTGGACGTGCCCATGCTGAAACGCCTGGAACTGCTGGATCGGGTCATCCGCGAGAGCATCCGCCTGGTCGTACCGTCACCGACGCAGCTGCGCCGCACGGTCACCGATACCGCCCTGGTGGGGCATTTCGTTCCGGCGGGCACGCTGGTAGCGGTATCGCCACTGGTCAATCACATGATGCCCGAGTACTGGACGGACCCCGACCACTTCGATCCCGACCGGTTCTCCCCGGAACGGAGGGAGGACCGCGGTCACCGCGCGGCCTGGATCCCGTTCGGGGGCGGGCATCACAAATGCATCGGCATGGATTTCGGACTGTTGAAGGTGGCGGCGGCCCTGGACGCGATGCTGCGCACCTTCGAATGGGAACTGCCCGCCGATTACGAGTTGTCCTGGTCGTACACCGAACTCGGTCCTCGCGACGGCCTGCCGGTGACCTTGCGACGGCGGCGGACCCGATGAACCGTCCGCCCTGCGACATCGACCGTCCGCTGAGCCATTCCGAACGCTGGTACTGGATCCTGGACGCGATCTCACCGCTGAACGTGGTCGCCTGGGTCACCATCGCGGGCCGCATGACACCGGAGCAGCTGAGCGCCGCCGCCACCGCGGTCGTCGCCGAACATCCGCTGCTACGGGTCGGCATCGCGGCCGACACCGAGGGCGCCAACCCGCGCTTCGTCCCGCTCTCCGAGCCCGCTCTGCCGATCCGGACCGTGGCGGCCGACCCCCGCGACACCACCGCCGCGGCTCGCGAAGTGGATGTCGTCGAACTGCGCACCCCGATCCCCGCCTCGGGAACGCTGGCCAGGCTGGTGGATGTCGTCAAAGCCGCTGGGACACCGCACGAATCGCATGAGCTGATCCTGACGATGTCGCACGTGATCTGCGACGGTACATCCATCCTGAGGTTGCTGCGCCGGCTTCTCGAGCGTGCGGCCGCCACGACCGCGCCGCCGAGATCGCGCCCGCCGGGACCGGCTGTCGACGACAGGCTCCCGGCAAGCACCCGCGGCCCGGCACGAATCGTCGCGTCCATGCTGGCGGATCAGCTGATCGCGGTCGGCGCGCGGCCGGTGCGCATGCCCGCCGAAGTCCCTGTCCCGGCCGGGAATCGGCGTACCCGCCTGCTCACCCGCGAGATCGGCGGGGAGGACCTGGCGGCGCTGATGTCGGCTTGCCGGGAGCACGGGGTCACCGTGCACGGCGCGATCACCGCGGCGCTGGTGACCGCGGTGGCCCAGGAGATCACGCCCGGACGCACGGTGCGGTTACCCGTCGGATCGCCGATCGACTTCCGATCCGAGATGGCCGTCGACGACGCGGAACTCGGAAGCTTCGTCGCCACGGTCCCCACCCATCCGAGAGTGGGGCCCGGGGTGGACTTCTGGGACACCGCACGCACCGTCATTCGTAACCTGAACCGCCGCAGACGATTCCGCCAGCACCTGACGGCCATAGCCGGTCTGCGGCTGCTGTGCCCGGATTCGGTGGCCCGCAGCGGCCGGGTCGTGGACCTGATCAACACCCGAGGCCCATGGAACGTGTGCGTCACCAATGTCGGCCGCCACGGGTTTCCGGACCGGGTGGGCGAATGGCGTTTGTCGGGAGCGCAATTCGCCGCCGGGATCTCCTGCATCGGACACCTCGTCAGCGCCGTCAATACCAGTCACGGTGTGCTGCGGTGGAATTCGACCTACGTCGAAGGTCTGATGTCGCCCTCGCGCGCCGGCCGGATAGTCGACGACGCCCTCGCCATGCTGCTGACGCGGGTCCGCACCCACGATGAGGAACACGCACATGACTGAAGTCGACGGGCGACTCGATGCCCGGGACGGAACCGAACGGGTCGTCCGGTACACCGGATTGACCGGCTACCAGCAGGATGTGGTGGCGGTCGGCGCACGGTATCCGGACCTCGCGGTCGTGCAGGGCGCGCTGTCCCTGCGTTTCCCCGGCAGCGCCGACATCGAGCGCCTGCGCTCATGCGTCGAACGCGCCCAGTGGCGCCACGACGCGTTGCGCCTGCGATTCGCGCAACGCGACGACGAATTCGTCCAATGGGTGGCCGACACCGTGGCCCCGCTCGAGGTCGTGGACTGTGCCCGGCCCGGCGAGAAGACGCGGTGGCCGCGACAAGCCACCGCCACGCCGCTGCGCCCGGACGGTCCGCTGGTGCGGTTCGCCGTGCTGACCGCCGAGGACGAGTGGGGCCTGTATTAC
The DNA here is from genome assembly GCF_042732555.1 of Nocardia sp. NPDC059764. NCBI lineage: Bacteria > Bacillati > Actinomycetota > Actinomycetes > Mycobacteriales > Nocardiaceae > Nocardia > Nocardia sp. NPDC059764. The sequence continues at coordinate 10,254 of NZ_JBHWHH010000092.1, read as the reverse complement.
CAGTATCACCACGCGGTCTCCGACGGGTGGGCGGCGAATCTACTCCTGGCGCAGGTGTGTTCGGAATACTTCGGCGCATCCGCCGACACCGTGCCCGCACCGAGCTACCTGGACTTCGCCGACCGCTGGTCCGAGTACCGTGATTCGGCGCGGTGGAGCGCGGATCACGCGGCGCTGTGGGACCGGATGTCCGGCCTCGAACCGGCACTGTTCACCCGCTCGGGCACACTGCGCGAGCGCCGTCGCCATCGGCACAGTCTGCGCGTCGAGCGAGCCGCCGTGGACCGGGTCCGCGCCACCGGTCACACCGTCTTCACGGTCGTCGCCGCGGCGGTCGCGGGCTATCTGCGCCGGGTGCACCGCGACGGCGACATCGTGCTCGGCATCGCGCTGCTCAACCGGCAGACCCGCGAGGAGTTGCGCACGATCGGCGATCTGGGCAATATCCTGCCGCTGCACATCCCGGTCGACGACTCGTCGCCGCTGCTGCGGGTCTGCGATGGAGTCGCCGCGGATGTGCTGGAACTGCAACGCCGACAACGGTATCCGTTCGGAGCACTGACGAGCGCTGTGCGAGCCGAAACGGGCTCCAACCCGACGCTGTTCGATGTCACGCTGTCCTACAACAGGATTCGGTCTGGCGAGCTCGACTCGATCCCGCACGAGGAAGACGTACTGTCCACCGGCTACTCGCTCGACGCGGTCAATATCGTCGTACGCGACTACGCGGGCACCGGGCGGCTGGAAGTCGACCTGTTCTACGCCGAGGACGTCTTCGACGACGACTTCCCGATCGCGACCGCGGCGGCGCACGTGCTGCGCCTGATCGACGCGTCGCTCACCGCGCCGGAGCAGCCGCTCGGCACGGTGCAGATCATGTCCGAGTCCGAACGCACTCGGTTGGCCTCGTTCGAGGGGCCGAACGCGGCCGCCTTCGACGACCACGCCACGCTCGACCGGCTGCTGACCCGACAGGCTGCGGCCACACCCGCCGCCCCGGCCCTGCGCTGGACGGAATCCGATGGCTCGCGGGCGGAATCGACCTACGCGGACTTCTTCGCACGAGTCCACGCCCTGGCCGCCCGGCTCCGGGCGCGCGGGGTTCGGGCGCAGGAGTTCGTGCCCGTGCTGCTGCCCCGCTCCCCCGAGTTGCTCATCGCCGTGCACGGCGTGCTCGCGGCGGGCGCGGCCTATGTTCCGGTCGATCCGCGCCTGCCGAGCGCCCGGATCACCACGATCCTCTCCGACTGTGGTGCGCGTTTCGCGGTCGGACACCCCGGCCTCGTCCCGGCGACGCCGGGCGTCGAACTGATCGACTGCGACTCCGGAAGATCCGCGGACGCGGTCGAAACAACAGTGTGCCCGACAGATTTGGCGTACATGATCTACACCTCCGGCTCCACCGGAACCCCCAAGGGAGCGATGATCGAGCATCGTTCGGTGGTCAACCGGCTGGCGTGGATGCAGCGGCGGTATCCGCTGACCCCCGGCGATGTCATCCTGCACAAGACTCCGGCGAGTTTCGATGTCTCGGTGTGGGAGCTGCTGTGGTGGGCGCAGGTCGGCGCGAGCGTCGCCGTGCTGCCCGACGGCGCCGAACGGGATCCGCGGGCGATCCTGCGGACCATCCAACGACATCACGTCACGGTCGCGCACTTCGTGCCGTCGATGCTCGGGCCGTTTCTGACCGAGCTCGAATCCACGGCGTCGGTGCCCGCGTCCCTGCGCCTGGTGTTCTGCAGCGGTGAGGCTTTGCCCCCCGCGCTGGTTCGCCGCTTCGGCGACCTGTGCACGGCCGCCGGGCGTGCGGACATCCTGCTGGTCAACCTGTACGGGCCGACCGAGGCCACCGTGGACGTGTCCTGGTTCGACATCCCCATGTCCGCCGCCCGCACGCTGCGGCGGGTCCCCATCGGCCGGCCGATCGACAATATCGCCCTCACGGTGTTGTCGGCGGACGGACACCGATGCCCGGTCGGCGTGCCCGGCGAGCTGAACATCGCGGGCGTCGGGGTCGGACGCGGGTACCACGGTCGGCCCGAGCTGACCGATGCCGCGTTCGTCCCGGACCCCGCGGCTCCGGGCGGAAGGCGCTATCGCACCGGCGATCTGGCGCGCTGGCTGCCCGACGGCACCCTGGAATACCTGGGGCGCCTCGATGATCAGGTCAAAGTGCGCGGCAACCGGGTGACGCTCGGTGAGGTGACCAATCATCTCGCCGACTGCCCGGGCGTGGAGCACTGCGTGGTGGTCGACGAACAGCGCGGCGGGGCAGCCGTACTCGTGGCGTATTACACCGGTCCTGCGACCGCGGCGCAGGCAGCCGCATTCCTGGCCGGGCGCCTACCGGCGTACATGGTGCCGTCGGAGTTCGTCGCACTGAGCGGTATTCCCTTGACCCGCAATGGAAAAGTGGATCGGCGCGCATTGCGTCGAGCACGCCGCGTGCATGCCCTGATGCCCGGCTCGGACTCCACACCGCTGTGTGGCGAGACCGAACTCGTCCTCGCCGAGGCATGGCAGGAGGTGCTGGGCGGCGAATTGCCGGGCAGGCACGACGACTTCTTCACCGTCGGCGGCGATTCCATCCTGGCGCTCGCCCTGCGCACCGCCGCCGAGCGCCGGGGCGTACGGCTCGACATCGACACGCTCTTCGCCAAGCCGACCATCGCCGATCTGGCGACCACGATCGGCGTGCCGGACGGGCCCGCAGCCCCGGAGCCGTTCGCACTGGTTCCGCTGCTCGACCGCGCATCGCTGGTCGGCGTGGAGGACGCGTTCCCGGCCGGAGCACTCGCGCTGGGCATGCTGTTCCACAGCGTGGAACGCACCGATTCGGCGCAGTACCACGACGTCTTCCATTACCGGTTCGCGATGCCGTGGCGGGAGAACGACTTTCGAGACGCCTGTGCGCGGTTGGTGGCGCGGCACCCGGCGCTGCGATCGACCTTCGATCTCACCGGCCGCTCGATCCCGCTGCAAGTGGTGCACCGGGATGTGCCCTTGGACCTGGAGGTCGAGACCAATGCCGACGCGGACTCCGTCGTCGCCCGGATGCGCGGGGCCCGTTACGATTTCGCAACCGCGCCCTTGCATCGGATGCGCGTCTGCGCACGGCCCGGCGAGGTGGAGCTGGTGTTCGCCTTCCATCACGCGATTCTCGACGGCTGGAGCGTAGCCGGACTGATCGCGGAGCTGGTCGCCGACTATCTGGGTACCCGCACCGTTCCCGATCGCTACTCGAGTTCGGTTCTCGCCGAACATATTCGAGCCGAGCAGGCGGCATGCGATACCCCCGCTGCCCGGCAGTTCTGGCTGGATGAACTGGCCGGGGTCCCGCCGACGCGCCTCGAGTCGAGCCGGGCGTACGAGCCACCGGAACCGATCGACGCCGCCACCACGGTCGCCCTCGTCCCCGCGTGGCTGCACGAGTGCGCCACCGACCTGGCCCACCGCCGGCACGTACCGGTGCGGGCACTGCTACTGGCGGCGCACTGCCTCGCACTGCGAGAGCTGGTGGGAATCGATGAGGTGACCACCGGTGTCGTCACCCACACCAGGCCGGGCCTGTCGGACGCGGACACCTGCGCGGGACTGTTCCTGAACACGGTCCCGTTGCGGCTGCCGCCCACGGGCGGCTCATGGTTCGACACCGTCGACGAGGTGGTCCGCCGGGAACGGCGTCAGCACCGGCACCGGCGCTACCCGATGCGGTCGATGCTCGCCGACCAGGGTGAGCCGCTCTTCGACGCCGTCTTCAACTACGTCGACTATCGAAGGGTCGCCGGGCAATTCGATACCTCGAGTGTCGAACTGCGCGACTTCGCCGCTCACGAGGAGACGAATTTCGCACTGCTGGTCTCGGCGCTGGTGGACCCGCGCGACGGCAGCCTGGCACTACACCTCGCCAGTGCCCGCGGGTCGCTGACCCGGTCGCAGCGGGAACGTTATGCGCGCCGATTCGTGGCGATCCTGACCGCGCTGGTCCGAACGCCGGACGCGCCCGCCGATCCGGCCGTCGCCGTCGGCGATGTGACCACGGCCGTGGAATCGATCGGTTGTGTGCGACCGGATCACCCCGCCCTGATCGAGACCGATGGGCAGTCGTCGTGGAGCTACCGCACCCTCACCGCGACGGCGGATCGGGTGGCCCGCAACCTCATTCGAGCCGGAGTGCGGCGCGGATCCCGGGTGGCGGTGCAGATGGACCGCGGCACCGGACTGATCGCGGTGCTGCTCGGGGTGCTGCGTGCGGGAGCGGCGGTCGTGCCGGTGGACCCCGCCTATCCGCCGGCCCGGCGCCAGGCCGTGCTGGCCGTCGCGCGCCCCCGCCTGGTGATCACCGACGATGCGACCGAGGCGGTCGAAGGATTCGAAATACGAGATCCGGCAGCCATATTGGTGACCACATCGCCCGAACGGCCGCTACCGCTGCCCCGGATCCGACCCGACGATATCGCCTACGTGCTGTTCACCTCGGGCTCGACCGGTGAACCGAAGGGTGTGGCGATGCCGCATCGCGGTCTCGCGAACCTGATCGAGTGGCAGAATCGCCGTCCCAGCGGAGCGGTCGGCGAGGTCACCGCGCAATTCGCGCCGATCGGCTTCGATGTGGCTTTCCAGGAGATCTTCGCCACGCTGGTCGGCGGGGGCACGCTGCGACTGCTGTCGGAGCGGCATCGCCGCGATCCCGGCGTGCTGCTGGCGGCCGTCCGGGAATCCGGTGTGCGGCGGCTGTTCCTGCCCTTCGTGGCCTTGCAGGCGCTGGCCGAGTCCGCCACCGCCACCGGCGCCTACCCCGATAGCCTGACCGCGCTGATCTCCTCCGGCGAGCAGTTGCGGATCACCGACGAGATCCGGTCGCTGTGCGCCGCCGTGCCCGGCTTGACGCTGGAGAACCAATACGGCCCCACTGAAACGCATGTCGCCGTGGCCGAGCCGATGGCCGTTGCGGCACGGGAACTTCCACTGTTGCCTGTCATCGGCACTCCGATCGCGAAGACCGGCGTGCGGTTGCTGGACCCGCTGCTGCGCCCGGTCCGGCCGGGCACGGTCGGTGAGATCTATGTGACCGGTGACTGTCTGGCACAGGGTTATGAGCGCAGACCGCAGCTGACCGCGCTGCGTTTCATCGCTGACGAGGGCGGCCGAATCCGGTACCGCACCGGCGATCTCGGCGTCGAACTGCCCGATGGCCGATTGCGCTGGCTGGGCCGCGACGACACCCAGGTGAAGGTGCGCGGCTTCCGGGTCGAATGCGCCGAGGTGGAGAACGCGATCCGTGCGCTGCCATCGGGTTCGGCGGTGCGCGAGGTCGCCGTCGTCGCGCTGCCGCGGCGGGGAGCCGATTCCCTGCTCGCGGCCTTCCTGTCCGGGCATCCCGATCATGTGCGGCCCGAGGAGGTGCTGGGTCGCTTGCGCGGCGTACTGCCCGCGTACATGGTGCCCACCCGGGTCTATCGGCTGGACTCCCTGCCGATGACGCCGAGCGGGAAACGCGACGACGCGGCACTACGCGCGATGGCCGCCGCCGCGAGCACCGCCGCGCCGGCCGGACAGGGTCGTGCCCCCGCGGACGCCGAGGAGCGCGCCATGGCCGCGATCCTGGCCGAATGTGCCGGTACCGGCGAATTCGCGGCCGATACCGACTTTTTCGATGCCGGCGGAACGTCGATCGGCGCGATGCGGGTCATGCTCACCGTGGCCAAGCGATGGGGCGTCCACGTCCCGCTCGAAACCTTCGCCGCCGCGCCCACGGCCGCCGCACTGGCCGTGCTCGTGCGCTCGGGCGACATCGGCGCGGTGTACGACCCGTTGGTCCCGCTGCGTACGGGCGGTTCGGGCGCACCGCTGTTCCTGGTCCACCCGATCGGCGGGTCGGTGCTGTGCTACCTGGATCTCGCCCGCCTGCTGCCCGGGGACCGGCCGGTCTACGGATTGCGCGCCGCGGGCGCCGAGCCGGGCACCGAGCCGGTGACCACCGTCGAGGGGCTGGCCGCCGCGTATCTGGCGGCGATCCGCCGTATCCGGCCGGAGGGCCCGTATCTGCTGGCGGGCTGGTCCTTCGGCGGCCACGTCGCCTTCGAGATGGCCCGGCAACTGCCCGCGGACTGCGAGGCGCGCGTCGTCCTGCTCGACACCATGACGCTGGCGGACAACGCCACCGCGATCAGCGAGCGCGACCGGATCGCGTGGTTCTTCGGTGAACTGCTCTGGCACGCGGACGGGAACCTGACCGAGCTCGAACTGCCCGCCGCCACCGACGACGAGCTGTTCGACGCCCTGCTGGCGCAAACCATCACGGCCGGAATCATCTCCGAACACGGTGCTGAGCAACTGATCCGCCGGCTGTACTCGGTGTTCTGCGCGAACTTCGACGCGATGGTCGGCTACCGGCCCGCTCCGCTGGACCGCGATCTGGTGCTGATGCGCGCGCACGGCGAGATGCCCACGGTGCTGGCCGCCGTACACCGGCAGACCGGCAGCAGCTTCCACGATCCCGCCAACGGCTGGCGGCCGCTGGCCCGCGACGCCTTCGAGGTGATCGAAATTCCCGGCGACCACCTGTCGATGATGCGGCCTCCGCACGTCGCCGAGGTGGCCGCACTGCTCGACCACGCACTCGACCGGGTGCCGATGAAAGGACAACACCGATGAACCGCGACATTCGCTCGGAACTGACACGGATGCTGAGTGAGGAGATGTCGATCGCGCCGGAACGGGTACACGACGACGCCGGCCTGATCGCGGACCTCGGGTTCGATTCGATCGCCTTCACCATGGGCGTCGTGGCCATCGAGGAACGACTCGGGGTCGTCGTCAGCACCGAAGGACTGCTCGGCTGCCGGACCTTCGGCGACCTCGTCGCGATCGTCGAAGCCGCGGGAATCCCGGCATGAGCCGGCCCGGTGCGGCCGAGCCGCTGTCGGCGCTGGCCTCGACACCGGAGCAGCATGCCTTCGCCGAGGCACTCGACGTGGCCTTCGCCGAGAAGACGCAGCTGCTTGCCGACGAGGCCGAAACGGCGCGGACATTCCCCCGCCGGGTCGTGGAGATCCTGGCGGAGTCCGGCGTGTTCGACATGAAATGGAACGGCGCACAGCGGCATACACCGGCACACGGTGAGCTTTACCACCTGCTGGCCTTCGCTGAACGGCTCGGTCGGCTGGGCTCGGCCGGCGTCGCGGCCGGGGTGAGCCTGCACGATTCCTCGATCGCCATCCTGCGCCGCTTCGGCCGCTCGGACTACCTCACGCGACTCGCCGACGACGCGATCGAGGGACGCACGCTGCTGTGCATCGGCGCGACCGAGAACGACGGCGGATCGGATCTGCAGGGCGTGACGTCCACCGCCACCGCCGAGAACGGCGGCTATCGACTGATCGGGCACAAGAAGTTCCTGTCCCTGTCGCCGGTCGCCGACGCCGCGATCCTGGTGGTCCGAGTCCCCGGGAACGCCACCGGTTCCGGGCTCGGCGATCTGGCACTGTTCGCCGTGCCGATCGAGCGGCTCGAAGTGGGACCGATCTACGCGAAGGTCGGTGCGCACGGCTTCGTCACCGCGCCCATCACCATCGACACCTGGCTGCCCGCGGATCATCTGATCGCCCGTCCTGGCACCGGAATGGCCGCGCTCACCTGGGGAATCAGCCATGAGCGACTATCCATCGCGGGCCAGGTGCTCGGCGCGTGCGACAACGCGCTGGGGCTGACCGTGGCGAGGATGAAACGCCGGCGGCAATTCGGCGTGCCGCTGCTCGAGCATCAGGCCCTGCGCCTGCGCGTCGCCGATCTGGACGCACGAGTCGGCATGCTGCGGTGGGCATTACGCGGTCTGGCGCTCAGCGGTGCGCGGCTGGACGCCCGCACCGCGGCCGCCATGAAGGTCACCGCGGCCCGGCTCGGGTCCGAAGTGGTCTCGGAATGCATGCACATCTTCGGCGGCACCGGCTATCTCACCGAGCAGTCACCGCTGGGGCAGTGGTGGTGCGACATGAAGCTGGCCCGAGTCGGCGGCGGCACCGACGAGGTGCTGTGGGAATTGGTCGCGGCGGGCCTGGTGCCCGACCACGACCGCTACGACCGGCTGATCCACGAGTGAGTGACGAGACATGAGCAGATTCACCGACGACCTGCTGCGGCCATCCGCCACGGCCGGCCTGGTATGCGGCGACCCCGATCGGCTGCGGCGGTTGCCCTGGAACGAGATTCACCATGCCGCCAGGCGCACCGCGGGCGGCATGGCCCGATGCGGAGTGGTCCCGAACTCGGCAGTGGCCGTCCTGGCCGGTGATCCGGGCGAGGTCGCACGGGTCGCGCAGGCGTGCTGGCTGCGCGGGGCCTCGGTCACCATGCTGCATCCGCCCACACCCCGCACCGATCTCGAGGAGTGGGCGCGAGCCACCGTCCGAGTGCTGGAGACGATCGGAGCGAGTCTGCTCGTCATCGGCGATCCCTACCCCTCGGAACTGGCGAACGCCCTTGCGGGATTTCCGATCACGACCGTTTCCGAACTCGCCGACGCGGCGGAGATCGAACCGGTGCACCCGGATGAGGACTCGGTCGCGCTGCTGCAATTGACCGCGGGCTCCACCGGCGCGCCGAAGGCGGTGGCCATCACCCACCGCAATCTCCACGCGGGCACGGCGGCCCTCACCGATGCCTTCGAGCTGCGGCCCGACCGGGATGTCGTCGTGATGTGGCTGCCGCTGTACCACGACATGGGCATGATCAGCTTGATGACGACCATGCGATACGGCGTGCCCGCGGTCTTCGTCACACCCCTGGATTTCCTGCGCCGGCCGCTGCTGCTGTTGGAGCTGATCAGTACGTACCGGGGCACGTGCACCACCGGCCCGGACTTCTCCTACGCCATCCTGTCCCGACGCCTGCGGGCCGCGGCCGACGGGGCCTACGACCTGTCGAGCCTGCGGGTCGTCGTCAACGGCGCCGAACCCATCGATCCAGAAGTCGTCGACGAGTTCACCACGCAGGCCGCGCGATTCGGGATGGCGGCCTCGGCCATCACGCCCGCCTACGGAATGGCGGAGGCCACCCTGCTGGTGTCGCTGTCCCGCGGCCGCGGAATGCTCACCGACACCATCGATCCGGTGGCAGTCGAGCATCACGCACTCGCCGAACCCGCGCCGGCTCCGGGCCGGCGCCTGGTTCGTCTCGGAAATCCTTACGCCGCCATGGAATTACGCATCGTCGATGCCGCCGGTGCGACCTTGCCCGCCCGCTCGGTCGGCGAGATCCGGATTCGCGGGGCGGCCGTCGCCGACCACTACCTCACCCCGGAGGGCAAGGTCCCGGCCCGCGACGACGACGGCTGGCTGGCCACCGGGGATCTCGGCTACCGCACCGAGGACGGCGACCTCGTCGTCTGCGGCCGCGCCAAGGAGATCATCATCATCGCCGGACGCAATATCTACCCCACCGACATCGAGCGGATCTGCGCCGCGGTACCCGGCGTGCGCGCGGGCAACGTCGTGGCGGTGCGGACCGGAACCGCGACGGGCGGTGAGGGTTTCGTCGTGATCGCCGAATCCGCCCGGGCCGGATCCGAACCGTTCGATGGGGCGCTCATCGCCGAACTGTGCGCGGACATCGCCACCGCGATCCAGCACCGCCTGGGTGTCACACCGCGGTGGGTCGAGGTGGTGCCGCCCGGCACACTGCCCAAGACCTCATCGGGCAAGCTGCGCCGAACTGCCGCGGCGGGCCTGCTCGGCACTAACCCCGGGCTAACCGCCGGACGATAGCGTCGCGCCATGTCCCGAGCACTACGTGTCATCGTCGCCGGCGCCGGTATCGCGGGCCTGTCCACCGCGGCAGCTCTGCATCGCCGCGGAATCGAGGTCGAAATCCTCGAATCCGCCCCGCGACTGCGGGCATCCGGCTCCGGAATCGGAGTGGCCTGCAACGCGGTCGCGGCGCTCGCGACGCTCGGCGTCGACCCGATGGCGGCAGGCCTGGGCCGGCCGATGGACCGTTTCGTGCTCCGCACCGCACAAGGCAGGCCGATCCGCACGGTGGACTACCGCGACATCGCCGCCGAACTCGGATATCCGCTGGTGAACATGCATCGCGGCGAACTGCTTTCGGGTCTGCGCGCGGCGGCGCCCGAGGTGCCGATCCGATTCGGCGCGGAGGTGAAGGGCTTCGACATCACCGCGCACGGCGTACGTGTGACCTGCGCCGACGGATACGCCACCGAGGCAGAAGCACTGGTGGGCGCGGACGGCATCCGAT
>NZ_JBHWHH010000091.1:0-29994 GCF_042732555.1 Nocardia sp. NPDC059764 | reverse complement strand
CTTCGGCTCGCGCGGGGGCCTCGCCGTTTCGGGACCGTTCGGTCGAGTTCGCGGCTCGGTAGCCGTACTCCGCCTACCCTGGAGGCCATGACTGATCCGAGCGATCCGTGGTCGCGGCGGCCGGAACCGGGCCCCGGGGAGGGGCCCGCCGAGCAGGCCGTCCCCGGCGGCCACACCTCGGACAGCGCCGCGGCGTACGGGCCCACCGAGTCCATACCCGCTGGTCCGACCGACTATTTCGGGCAGCAGCCGGGGCCCGAGGCGACGCGGGTGTTCCCGCCCACGGACGCCGGCTGGGGTGGGTACGACACCGGCGGCGGCTACGAGCCGACGGCTGTCTACCCGGGGCAACAGGGGTACGCGCCCACGGGGGCCTACGGCGCTCCGGGCTATCCGCCCGCGCCCGGCTATCCGGGTGGTGCGGGCATGCCGCCGCCGGGCGGCTATCAGCCCGCGGGTTTCCCGCAGAATCCGGCGCCGCCCCCGCCGCCGCGCAAGACCACCATGTGGATCGCGCTGGGTCTGGCCGCGATCATCGCGGTCGCCATCGTCGGGGTGGTCGTGGGAACGCTGCTGAGCAACAACGACTCGTCCGACAGTGCCGCCGGACCCAGCACCTCCGGTCTCGGCCTGCCCGCCTTCCCGGGCAACACCTCCTCCCTGCCGCTGCCCAGCGGGGTGCCCACGATTCCGGGCCTGGGCGATCTGGACCAGCTCGGCGCGGACATGGGCACCATCGCCTCGAACGACGGCTCGACGCTCACCATCACGGCGCTGTCCGGCAGCACGGTGACGGTGAAGACCGACGACAAGACGCAGGTAATCTCCCTGGGTAGCACCAAAGTCGCGGACCTGCCAGTAGGGGAAGTCGTTATGGTGCAAGGCGATAAGAACGCGGACGGATCGATCCAGGCGAAGCTGATCTTCAGCACTTCCCTGCCGAGCGGAACCCGATGAACCCACTTACGGTTGCCCCAACCTGAAGGTTCGCGGCGCGTCTCGTTCTGGACTGAGCGGAGCGGAGGAGCGAAGCGGGGGAGCGGAGGGAGGGAAGAACGAGACCTTCAGCGCCGCGAACCCGCCGGAGCGCAGCGGAGGCAAATCAAACACAGTTAGGGTAGGCGGCGATGACGGCTATATGGTTCGGGCTGGCGGCGATCGCGCTCGTGGGTGCGATCGTGCTGCTCTATTTCGATCGGCTGCAGCGGCAGCGCACCGGGCATGTGCGACAGGTCTGGGCGAAATCCCAGGGCTACACCTATGTTTCGGTGGAGCCCGCGCTCGCCTCCACCTGGCGGCGCGGCGCGCTCGCCAAGCTGGGTTACCTGTCCGCGGTGGACGTGGTGTCGGGTAACCGCAAGGGCGAGAAGTTCGTGCTCTTCGATCTGGAGGACGCCGCCACCCTGGTCGCGGTGCGCCGTCAGATCGGCTCGGACATCGATATCGACCTGCGGCTGAAAACCGCGGCGCCGCCGAAGGATCACGATCTGGAGCTGCTCGGCGCCATCGGCGACCGGGTGGTCTTCGCGACCAATCCCGATGTCGCGCGGCACGCGGTGGATCAGCGCATGGTGGCGTTCATCGAGTCGCTGCCCGACGAGGTGCAGCAGCTGTGGTCCGAGGGCAACTGGACGCTCGGCATGCTGCCGGTCGGCGCGGTCGCCAAGGACTGGGAGACCGCCATCGACGCGGTGCTGCGGCTGTCCGGCCTGCTGCACGTGCTGCCGCCGGTCATCAATGCCGAACGCGGTCGCGACGAACTGCCCGAACCCGGTCGCTCGCAAGCGGTTCCCGAGGACGACGGCTACGACGGCCACGACGAGTTCGGCGACCACGGTGACCAGGAGCGCGACCCGCGCGCCCAGCGTCCCGCCCGCGACGACCGCCCGCGCGACGACGACTACGACTCCTCGCTGGTCAGCGATATCGCGGGGGGCGCGGAACCGGACGGCGAGCCCGAAAGCTGGCGTCCCGCACTGAAAGTCGTGCCGGATCCGCGCAACCGCCCGCGCCGCAACTGGCCGCCCGCCCCCGAGGGCGAGCAGGACCACTACGACGCCGACGGCCCCGACCACGAAGACCGTTGGGGCGACCCGGAATCCGGCGACCGGCGCGCCGAATCGGATCCGGACCGCGAGCCCGAGCAGGGCTGGCGCCGGGATCAGGGCCGCAGCGCCCCGCCCGGCGGACCCTTCCATCCGGGCTTCCGCCCCTACCAGGGACCCGCGCCGAGGTGACGCCTCGGCCGTGTCTACGCGCGGCGCGCCGCAGCCACAGGGTGTCTGCGCGAATTCGCCGCGTGTGGATCGGCCAGGGACCAGAATGAGGGCGCAGTTCAGGTCATCGCCGACCACTCCCCGATCGTGCGAGTGATGGGCCGTCGATGACCGAGAGTTCCCCTGATCAGGTGCGCCTGCCGGGCGCCCGCCGTCCGGTGGCCTTGGTCACCGGGCCGACCTCCGGCATCGGCAAGGCGTACGCCACCAGGCTCGCCGCCCTCGGCTACGACCTGGTGCTGGTGGCGCGGGATGAGGAGCGGCTGGCCGCGCTGGCCCACGACCTGCGGGTGCGGTTCGCCGCGCGCGCCGAGACGCTGCCCGCCGATCTGAGCCGGGCCGCGGATCGCGACCGGGTGGCCGCACGCCTGGCCGAGGGCGTCGAATTCCTGGTCAACAATGCCGGATTCGGCATGTCGGGGGAGTTCTGGACGCAGGACGCCGACGCCCTGCAGCACCAACTCGATGTGAACGTCACCGCTGTCGTGCAGCTCACCCGGGCGGCCCTGCCGCCCATGCTGCACGCGGCCCGGGGCACCGTGGTGAATGTGGCCAGCATGGCGGGCCTGATCCCCGGACGGGGTTCGACCTATTCGGCCTCCAAGGCGTACGTCGTATCCTTTTCCCAAGGGCTGGCCGGCGGGCTGGCCGGAACCGGAGTCCGGGTGCAGGCCTTGTGCCCGGGATTCGTCCGCACCGAATTCCATGAGCGGGCCGGCATCGAGATGGCCTCGCTACCGCGACCCCTGTGGTTGAGCGTGGACGAGGTGGTGGCCGGTTCGCTGCATGATCTGGAGAGAGACCGGGTGATCAGCGTGCCCGGAATGCAGTACAAAGCGATCGTCGCGATCGCCGGGCTCATCCCACGAACCCTGGTGACCCGCCTGAACCGGGGCCTGTTCAACGCACGCGGAAGGACATAGACACAGCAATGCAGGTAACGACGACCGACCGGGACAGACTCGCGGCTCTGGTGCGCGAGCTCGCCGTCGTGCACGGGCGGGTGACCCTGTCCTCCGGCAAAGAAGCCGACTACTACGTGGACCTGCGCCGCGCCACCCTGCACCACGAGGCCGCCCCGCTGATCGGCAAGCTGCTGCGGGAGCTCGTGGCGGATTGGGACTTCGACGCGGTGGGCGGGCTCACCATGGGCGCCGACCCGGTGGCGGCCGCGGTCCTGCACGCGCCGGGCCGGCCGATCGACGCCTTCGTGGTGCGCAAGGCCGCCAAGACCCACGGCATGCAGCGCCAGATCGAGGGCCCCGACATCGTGGGCAAGCGGGTGCTCGTGGTCGAGGACACGACCACCACCGGCAACTCCCCGATCACCGCGGTGCGCGCGCTGCGGGAGGCGGGCGCGATCGTGGTCGGCGTGGCCACCGTGGTGGACCGTGAGACCGGCGCGGACGGCATCATCGCCGCCGAGGGTCTGGAATATCGCTCGATTCTGGGCCTGAAGGACCTCGCCCTGGGGTAGGACTTATGTCCTGGTGTCAGGGTGTGTCCTTACCGGACGGTTAACCAGACTTGGCTCTGGGCTGAAACCTTGCTCTGGGTTAGCCTGAGTCCTGGTCTTACGTCCGACAACGGTGTCGACAAATGATTGTGTGAAGGGTCGTGTGAGTCACCAGTGGTGAGCATTGCAATCAACAAGGGTCAGCAGAATATTGCGATGCTCGGCATCGGTGCCTACCGGCCCCAGCGCGTCGTCAGCAATGCCGAGGTGTGCGAGGTCCTCGACTCCACCCCGGAGTGGATCTTCGAGCGGACCGGCATTCACAACCGGCGCTGGATCTCCGGCGACGAGACGCTGCGCAGCATGGCGGTCGCCGCGGGTGAGCGGGCGCTGAAGAACACCGGCATCGACCGATCCAAGATCGGCGCCCTGATCCTGGCCTCCTCCAGCTGGCTCAAGCTGACCCCGCACGGCGCGCCGACCGTGGCCTCGGACCTGGGTATGAACGGCATCCCCGCCTTCGACCTGGTCTCCGGCTGCGGCGGCTTCGGCTACGGCCTCGGCGTGGCCGCGGACATGATCCGTTCCGGCTCGGCCGAGTACATCCTGCTCATCGGCGCCGAGACGATGACCGTCGGCCTCGACCCGACCGACCGCGGCACCGCCATGATCTTCGGTGACGGCGCGGGCGCGGTCGTGATCGGTCCCGCCGAGGAGAACGGCATCTCCCCGACCGTGTGGGGCTCCGACGGCGAGAACGCCGAGGCCATCGCGCAGGACGTGGACTTCCTGGAGTTCATGAACAAGGCGCAGCGCCTGCAGGGCACCGACCCGTCGGTCGAGGCCGTGGGCCGGATGTCGCTGCACATGGAGGGCCCCAAGGTCTTCCGCTGGGCCGCCGTCACCCTGCCGCGCGCGCTGTCCAGCGCGATCGAGCTGTCGGGCGTGGCCAAGGACGACATCGAGGTGTTCGTCCCGCACCAGGCCAATGCCCGCATCAACGAGCTCATGAAGAAGAACCTCGGGCTCCCCGACGACCTGCCGATGGCCAATGACATCGAGAACACCGGCAACACCTCCGCCGCCTCGATCCCGCTGGCCATCGAGGAGATGCTGGTGACCGGCAAGGCCAAGGGCGGTCAGCTGGCGCTGCTGCTCGGTTTCGGCGCGGGTCTGTCCTACGCCGGCCAGGTCGCGGTGCTGCCGCCGGCCCCGGCCGAGCCCAGCTTCTGATGGCCCGCCCGTTCCGGGCCGCCTTCGTCGGCGCGGCGGCGGTGACCGTCTACGGTGCGGTCACCGGTCGCGAGAAACTGCAGTGGGTCGCGAAGCCGTTGCTGATGCCGTTGCTGGCCGCCGACGTGGCTGTGAACGGCAAGCGCCTGGATCCCGCCGACCGCACGGTGCTGCTCGGTTCGCTGGCCGCGGCCACGGTCGGCGACGTGCTGCTCATCGAGCCCGACGACGACCGCCGATTGATCGCGGGCGCTTCGTCTTTCGCGGTCATGCAGACCGGTTACTCGTGGCTGTGGTGGCGGCACGGGGCGCGTCCCCGGCCTGCCATCGCGGGCCAGCGACTGGGTGCCTGGCTGGGCGCGGCGACGCTCATGCGGTTCAAAGCCCCCACGGTGGCGGTGCCGCTCACCGTGTACGGTGCGACCCTGGGCGCCGCGGCCACCCTGGCCTCGGATCCGGAACTCGCCCGCGATGCGAAGAACATTGCGGGCGTGAACGTTCCGAACGCCGATCCGCGCAGCCGATTGGGTCTGGGCGCGCTGCTGTTCACCGTGTCGGACGGATTGATCGTGCTGCGCCGCATTTTCGCGCGCGGTGAGAAGTCGCGCCGGATCACCGAGGGCGTCATTCTCGGCACTTATGCCGCCGCGCAATATCTGCTGGCGGATCCGCGCGCGCATCGGTAGGTATATCGGTAGGCGTATCGGCAACCGAATAGGTCACCGTATCCGTCACCCGGAATTCGATACGAAAGAACCCCATCCGGAAATCTCTGGATGGGGTTCTTTCGTGTCTCCGGTGCCCGAGGATCAGGGCAGGATCTGGGGAACGGAATTCGGGGCGATCGCGCCGACGAGCAGACCGACCAGCGCCAGCTGCAGGCCGGGGCCGACCGCGCAGAGCGGGATCAGCGGAATTCCGACAATGGTGACGCCACAGATGACGGCGCCGGTCGCGGCCCCGATCACGAAGCCGAGGGCGGCGGCATTGGCCATCGGATCGTGGTTCTGGGCATTCGGGTCGGTGGCGATGTCCTGCGGCTGCGAGATCTCGGCCGCGGCCGGGGTGACATCCGAGGTCACGGGCTGTGTGGCTGTGGGGGCGACGGGCTGCGAGACCTCGGCCGCGACCGGGACCGCCAGGGTGAACGCGGCGAGCTGCACGACCGGCGCCGCCTGCGGGGCCTCGATCGGCGCGGTGGCGGAAGCCGTTCCCGCGCTGGCGAAAGTGGCGGCCACCGCCAGCGGCAGAGCCGCGACAACTGCCTTACGACCGAAATCACGAATGGTGCGACGCATGATTATTCCTATCCTCCCGGGCCCCCGATGCACGCTGAACTCAGATGGCGTGCAGAACGATTCGCGTTGCCAGAGCAACGGAACAAGTTCTATCGGATGTCGGTCCAGGAATCAAGTTTCGGTTATTCGGCGGCGGCAAAAATAGAAAGCGCCTCGAACCGCATTCGGTCCGAGGCGCATTCACGGATGAGTCAGTTGGCGATGGTGACCGCCGGGGGATTCCAGCTGCCGTCGATGATCTTCTCGTCGGGCCAATAGGTGCGGAGCATCAGGTTGAAGTTTCCGGACTCGGGTGCGGGCAGCCAGTTCGATTCCTTTGTCGGTTCCGGCTTTTCACGCTGGATGTAGATGTCGACCGAGCCGTCCGGGTTCTTGGGCAGCAGTTCACCGCGCAGGGCGTAGCGGTTGATCGGGTTGTCGACGAAGAAGCCCTTCCCGTCGTACATGGTGACCGACCAGAATCCGTGCACGGGCGGAATCTGGTCGGCAGGGAAGTGCAGCACGTAGTTGTGGGCGGAGTCGAGCGGCTGGTTCTTCGCGTCGATGTGGGCTCCCGGGTACAGGGCGTCCTGCGGCAGGTTCGCGCCCAGACCGGCGTAAGCGATGACGGCGCGGACACCGTAATGTGTGCCGTAGTCGCCGATGTCCTTGCGCGCGGTCTTCCAGCCATTGACCGGCTGGTTGTCGATGTCGGCCTCGATCTTGCTCAGCGCCGTCGAGAACGCCTGCTCCCACTGTGCGCGTTCGGAGCTCGGCAGCGTGGCGAGGTCCAGCTTCTTGTCCGGGGTCCATCCGATGTCGGCCAGCTGTTTCAGGATGGCCTTGTCATCCGGCCGAGGGTGTCCACGTTCGGGCGGACGACATTCTTGAAGTTCGCGTCGGGCAGGAAGGCCAGGGGTGCGAGCTGGTTCATCGGCGCCACGCCCTTGGACGGGTCAGGCGCGGGCACATTGGTTTGCTGTCGCCGCGTCACCTCCACCGACACCAGCGGGTAGGTGTAGACGTAGGCGTTCACCGCGGCCTCGTCCTTGTTCGCCGCGGGGGTGGTGGTCTCGGACGAGGTCGAGGAATTCGATGAGCAGGCTGCCGCGGTGGCGGCGACGGCCATCGTCGCGAGCAGGGCGATCGCGGTGCGCGCGTGCGGGAACCTCTTCTTGCTGGCCAACGCAGACCCTCCATCGATGTGGGGTATGAGGAGCTCGAGCAGCCAACCTGGTCAGCTAATTTTCAGCAAGGTTGACGAGGGCTAAGTGAACCCGACTTCTTTGGATAATGTTAGGGGAATTTTCGCCCCTGACCGGGATGGGTACCGGTCGGTGTGTGCACGTGCCAATGTTTTAGCGAATTGTTAGCAATCCGCGGTTGTGGTTCCACCAGTCGGTGTGGCCCAGGAAGTAGTCCGTGTAGGCGATCTCGGCGTTCTGCTCGTTGCCGCCGGGGACGACGGCCAGGAAATAGTCGATCTCGGAGAGCTCGTATTCGCAGTGGACCAGGGGGAGCAGGGCGGGTAGGGCCCGTCGTTCCGCCGCGGACAGCGCCCGCACCGACTCGTATCCGCCGAGCAGGGCGCGGACCTGATCGGCCCGCACGTTCGCCGGGCCACCCGACCGGACCGAAATCCAGTCCACCGCACAGCGTTCGATGGCGGTGGCGAGATCGTGAACGGCCGTGGTGCGGTCGCACAGGCCGAAGTCGATGACCGCGGTCACGTCGCGGTCGCGCCAGAGCAGGTTCGTGCCGTGCCAATCATTGTGTGTCCACAGCGGTTCCAGGTCGGCGAGCAGGGGATACAGGCGCTCGTAGGCCGGAAGCTGGACGCGTGCCATATCGCCGCGCCAATCACGCCGCGCCAGGAACGCGTCCAGCGCGGGCCGTTCGACGGCCCGATGCGCCACGGCCGCAAGGGGATCGGCGGAGGAGAAGATGCTGAAACCGGCTAGGAGCGGGCGCGGCGGGCGTCGCGGCGCATCGTAATCGGCGGCCGCCAGGTGCAGCCGCGCCAGGGCGCGTCCGGCCGCGGCCGCCTCGTCGAGGGAACGGTAGGGCGACCAGGAGAAGACGCCCGCGTAGTCGTCGGAGCCGACGCCGAGTTCCTGTACCTCATAAGCGAATTCGCCGAGGTCGAGGGCGCGCAGCACAGCGGGAACCGGAATCCCGCGCTCGCGCAGGTGATCCATGAAACGGTGCTCCTCGCCGAGCGCCGCGGCGTCCCGCAGTGTGCGGGGCAGGCGTTTGAGGATGACCTCGCGCTCGTCCGGCAGCCGGATCCGCGCGGTGGCCGAGAGCGGTCGCGGACTGCGCCATTCGATGCTCGCGTCCGCGCCGAGCGCCGCTTCCACCTCGGCGGGAGTGAGTGCGGGCCAATCGGGTTCGACCAACGGGTCGAGCCCCATGCCGTAGACCCGCCCGTCGGTCATCCCCGGCGCAGCCGCACCAGGATCGCCGTCACGGCGGCGGCCGCCAGGAACGAGTACAGCGAGGCCGAGGCCCACCAGCCCGGATGGATGCCGAGCGCGTTCCGCGCCGTGGTCCAGAAGTCGCTCCACCAGGTGATCGAACCGGGATTGAAGAGCTGGTAGACGACGAATCCGATCACCCACGGCAGCAGCATGAGCGGGCGGGTGGGGGCGTGCTCGGTGAGATCCCAGCCCGCGCGGCCGCGGCCGAAGAAGTAGTCGACGACCAGGACCGCGCACAACGGCACGAAGACCGACCCGATCAGGTACAGGAAGTTGGCGTAATTGCCGAAGTCGCGCACGGGCAGCGCCAGCAGCGTCACGAGCGCGCCGACCAGGGTCGCCAGCAGCCGCCGATCCACCCGGGGCAGCAGATTCTGGATCGACATGGCCGTCGAATAGATATTGGCGAAGGACTGATCCGACTCACGCAGCACCAGCACCGCGAAGAACAGCCACCCGGCGGTGACGCCGAGGAAGGTGTCGAAGATGTGGTCGGCGCTGCCCGCCTGCAGGATCGCGAGGATGCCGAGCAGATAGCACCAGACCTGCGCGACCGAGTAGCCGATCACGGTGGCTCCGGCCGCGGTGCGCGCGGACCGCGAATGCCGGGTGTAGTCGGCCGCCAGCGGCACGAAGGAGATGGAGACCGCGAGGGTGGAGTCGACGGCGGGCCAGAACCCGCTCCAGCTGGTGTCGGTCGGCATCGGAACCGGTTGCAGCAGCAGCTGAATCGTGAAATAGATCAGGGCGATGCCGACCGCCACCGACACGTATTTGCGCAGCGCGCGCACCGCGGACAGCGGCCACACGGCCATCACGGTGGACAGCACGCCCGCGCCGACGATGACGATCCAGTGCGGCACCCGATCGTGGGTGAGCGCGGAGACGCCGAGCGTGATGACCGTCAGCTCGTATACGCCCCAGCCGATGCACTGCACGATATTGGCGACCGTCGGCACATACGACAGGCGCGTGCCGAACAGTCCGCGCAGCACCGCCATGGCGGGCGCGCCGGTGCGGGCACCGATGGCGGCGGGCCCGGCCACCATGGCCGCGCCGACCACGGTGCCGAGCACGGTGGCCAGCAGGGCTCCGGTCAGCGGGAGGTTCGCGCCGGCGGGGGTGAGCACGACCGCGGCGCCGCTGAACCCGATCAGGCTGACGCCGAGATTCAGCCAGAACGCCGCCTGATCGGTGAAGCCGAGGGTGCGCGGCGGCTCGGTGTCGAGTACCAGCGGCGCTTCCCGGCGGTCCGGTGTGTCGGCGATCGTCATGGTCAGGATGCTACGGCCCGGATCGGGCAAATCCGGCAGACCGTCCCCCGAGCGCACCCGGCTCGGGCGCGGTGCCACCCTGTGCCGGCGGTCCGGTGAGCGCCGGGTCGCAGGCTCTGCGGGACGCGGTTCACGGGCACAGCGGGATGCGGGGCGCAGGCCCTGCGGGACGCAGTTCGCAGGCTCTGCGGGACGCGGTTCACAGGCACAGCATGATGCGGTCGCGGTTGCGCGGATCGACACGGATCGAAATCGTGCCGCCCACCGCGATTCTCGGCTTGACCACGGGTTCCACGTCGAACACGATGCTGCCGTAATAGGTTTCCGACCCCGGCACCACGAGCTCGAGGTCGAGTTCGGTGAGCTCGGTGCAGTGGTCGGTGCGCTGCAGCGGGTGCACGCCCTCGATGTTCGCCCAGCCTTCGAGCCCGTGCCGCAGCAGTTTCCGGTCCGAGCGGGTGGGGCGCTGGGCGAGCAGCATGCCGAGTCCGAGGAAGGTTCCGTACAGACCGACCAGCGTGACGACCTGGACGGGGATGGTTCCGGGCGGGGTGAGCGGGACCAGCCAGCCCAGCCAGAGGCCGAGTGCGACGAGATATGCCGCCGTCACTCCGAGCACGGTTCTGGCTATGCGCGCGTGGTCCATCACACCCTCCAACCACGGCCTCCGGGATTCCAGGATAGTCCCGAATTTTGTCCCGTGTGACCGATCAGGCGAGGTCAGAGGGTATGCGCGGCAAATCGAGAGCTGCTCGGGATCACACCGAGACGCCGGAAGGGCGTAGCGCGGTGAGCGCGTCCAGGTCCAGGGGCAGGCCGATGTCGTCGAGTTCCAGGGTCACCTGTCCGACATGCTCACCGGTCGGTATGTACCGGCCGTCCTGCAGTCGAAAGGTGTACAGCCGCAACGCATCCTCGGTCTCCAACAGCCAGTAGTGCCCGATTCCGGCCGCCGCGTACTCCGCGAACTTCATCACCCGGTCCACCCGCCGCGACCCCGGCGCCACGATCTCGATGGCCGCCAGCACATCCGGCGGCCGCACCCGGGTGGCGTGCTCGGCCCCGGCCGCCCCGCCGACGATCAGCACGTCCGGCACCCGCACCGTCGGCGGCGTGCCCTCGTCGATCAGCAATTCGATGCGCGCCATGGCGGCCATGCGCCGCGGCAGCGCCCGCTCGAGCTGAGCTGCCAAGCGCCACACCGCGAGTTGATGCCGTGGCGGTTGCGGCGCCACGACCAGCACGCCGTCCACCAGCTCCCGGCAGTGCCGGTTGTTCTCGGGAAGCAGCGACCACTCCGCGATGGACAGCAGGTGATTCGGCCAGTATTCAACCGATTTCAGCAATTCCGCGGAACTCGACCGAGTCATGGTTCCAGTCTTCCACGCCCGGCAACCGCGCAGCGATGTTTCAAACCTTCGGCCACGGAAGCGCCCGCACCCGTTGTGGCGCACCACCACCTAGGCTTGCGCGCATGACCTACGACGCGCCCCCGCCGGGCTGGGATCCGCAGTCCCAGGGCCAGCAACCGGGCTACTACCAGCAGCCCGGTTATAACCCCGGCTACCAACCGCCGGTTCCCGGCTACTACCCGCCGGGCTATTACGGTGCGCCCGCCCCGGATCATCCGCAGGCCGTGGTGGTGCTGATCCTCGGCGTGATGAGCCTGGTGTTCTGCCAGCTGCTGGGGCCGGTGGCCTGGATCATGGGCGGCAAGGCCCGCCGCGAGATCCGCGACTCCCATGGCGCCATCGGCGGCGCCGGGATGGTGACGGCGGGCTGGATCTGCGGGATCATCGCCACCGCGCTGATGCTGCTGGTGATCCTGTTCGTCGTGTTCGCGATCATCGTGGGTGCGGTCGGGGCGTCCCAGTAGTGATTCGCTCGGCAACTACCATCGCCGGGTGAGTTCCACCCCGATCGCCGACGAATCCGAAGCCCCCGGTCCGACCGAGTGGGGCGAGCATCCGCACGGCGTCGGACCGTGGCGGGACGAGTTCGGCACCGAGCCGCCCGCCGATCCGCGCCTGGATCCGGAGCTGCTCGCGCACGGCGACCGCCGCAATGTGGTCGACGCGTACCGGTATTGGCGGCGCGAGGCGATCGTCGCCGACATCGACAGCCGGCGACATCCGCTGCACGTGGCCATCGAGAACTTCGGCCACGACGCCAATATCGGCACCGTGGTGCGCACCGCCAACGCCTTCGCCGCCGCGGCCGTGCACATTGTCGGGCGCAAGCGCTGGAATCGGCGCGGCGCCATGGTCACCGACCGCTACCAGCACATTCGCCATCATCACGACACCGCCGAGCTGTTGGGCTTCGCGGCGGAGGCCGGGCTGACCGTGGTCGCGGTCGACAATGTGCCCGGCGCGGTGCCGCTGGAAACGGTGCAGCTGCCGCGTGATTGCCTGCTGTTGTTCGGACAGGAGGGGCCCGGGGTGACCGAGGCCGCGAAAGCGGGCGCGTTGCTGACCGTTTCGATCGCGCAGTTCGGTTCCACCCGCAGCATCAATGCCGGGGTGGCCGCGGGCATCGCCATGCACGCCTGGATCCGGCAGCACGCGGACCTCACGCGGGCGTGGTGAGGCGTACGACTCTCGGTAACAAATAAGCCACGAACACTCTTGTCCGATTGGCATTATTAGTCCCATGACATCGCGGACCGGACGCAATATCGAGCCGACGGCTGCCCTCTGGTCGCAGCGGGCCGATCTCGCCGAATCCGCGATTCTGTCCCGTCACCTGCGCAAACTCTGGGGCTCCCCGGGCACGCAGCTCGGGGTGGTGGGCTGGCCCGCCACCAAACGCGAGCGCACGTTCGCGTTCTGGCACTACTGGTGGCAGGCCCATCTGATCGACTGCGCGGTCGACGCCGCCAATCGCGCGCCGACCCCGGCGCGGCAGCGTCGGCTGTGGTCCATCGCGCACGGCATGCGGCTGCGCAATATCACCGGCTGGACCAACAATTACTACGACGACATGGCCTGGCTGACCATCTCGCTGGAACGGGCCGAGCGCACCCAGGGCGTCGAGGAGGTCCGGGGCGCGCTGCTGATTCTGGAGAAGACGCTGGTCAACGGGTTCGAGCCGGAGTTCGGCGCGGTGCCGTGGCGGAAGGGCTCGGATTTCTACAACGCCCCCGCCAACGGACCGGTCGGGATTGCCATGGCGCGGCTGGGCCGCTACACCCGCGCCCAGGAACTGGCCGACTTCCTCGACACGAAGCTGCGCGACCAGGAGACCGGTCTCATCTTCGACGGCATCCATCTACCGTCCGGCGAGGTGGAGAAGCCCGTCTACAGCTACTGCCAGGGCGTCACCCTCGGCCTCGAGACCGAACTCGCCGTGCACACCGGAGAACCCCGGCACGCCGACCGCGCGGTCCGGCTGATCGACGCCATCGACGAGCACCTGACCGAGAACGGCATCGTGGTCGGTGACGGCGGCGGCGACGGCGGCCTGTTCAACGGCATTCTCATCCGCTACCTCGCGCTGGCCGCGCTCATGCTGCCCGGCGACGAACCCGACCGGGTGAACGCCCGCCGCAAGGCCGCCGCCATCGTCCGCGCCTGCGCGACCGCGGCCTGGGAACACCGCCTCGATGTCGAGGGCGAACCGCTGTTCGGCGCGGACTGGCGGCAGCCCGCCCGGTTGCCCGGCATCGCGGGCGCGGGCGTCTTCGAGGGCGGTTCGGTGAGTGCGTCCAGCAGCCCGGAACGCGATCTCTCGGTACAACTCTCGGGCTGGAAACTGATGGAGGCCGCGCACACGGTGACGGCCGCCGGACTCTAGCGGCCGATCGGACCGGATCGGGCGTTGTAGTGCCGGGGAATCAGGCGTTGTGCTGCCGCGGAATCGGCACCGTCGCGGGTTCGTCGAGATCCACGTCGAAATCCTCGGCGGGCCGCGCCATTTCGGCCCGGTACTGCCGGACGCCGATCACGGTCCCCAGCACCAATCCGACGACCAGGGTCCCGATCACCGCGGGCATCAGCCACGAGATGTCCTCGATGAAACTGCCGGCGTAATAGCTGGCCAGCAGGATCACCGGCGCCCAGATCACCGCCCCGATCGACGAGGCGATGGTGTACTTGCGGTGATCCATCCCCGCCGCGCCCGCGACCAGCGGGCACAGCGTGCGCACCCACGGGATCCAGCGGGCCACCAGCACCGCCAGGAATCCGTGCTTGTGCAGCAGTTCCGAGACCCGCGCCAGATTGCGGGTGTTGATGTACTTGCCGTTCTTGCGCGCGACCAGGTGATGCCCGGTGCGATGCCCGAACACGTACCCGACCTGATTGCCCGCGATGGCCGCGATCATGGTGCCCACCGACAGCGCCCACACGTGGCCCTCGCCATTGAGCTGGGAGGCCAGCACCACGCCCGCGGTGATGAGCATGGAGTCACCGGGCAGGAACAGCCCGATGATGAGTGCGCACTCCAGGAACACGAACGTGAGGACGATGGTCCACACGAGGACCGGTCCGGCCGTTTCGAGCGGTCCGAACCCGCCGGAGGCGAGGGTCGTCGTTAGCGGGGTGGTCGGCACCGAATGGCTCAGCGGGTCGACTCGTTCGACGAGGTGGCGTACTCGGCCTGCTCCGGGTGCTGACCGCGGTGCAGCAGGTTCTTACCGACCGCGATGATGCCCGGGAGAATGGACACGAACACGATCAGCAGGAAGATCGCCTCGACGTTCTTGCGGATGAATTCGACATTGCCCAGGAAGTACCCGAGCACGGTCACGCCGCCGCCCCAGAGGACCGCGCCGATGATGTCGACGGTCGCGAACTTGCGGTAGTCCATCTTCGAGACACCGGCCAGCACCGGCATGAAGGTGCGCACGATGGGCACGAAGCGGGCCAGGACGATGGTCTTGGGGCCGTGCTTCTCGAAGAAGGCGTGCGTCTCGGTGATGTAGCGCTGCTTGAAGAAGCGGGTGTCCTCCTTCTTGAACAGCGCCGGGCCGATGGTCCGCCCGATCCAGTAGCCGCTCTGGTCACCCAGCCAGGCCACGAACGCGGTGGCCGGCACCAGCCACCAGATGTTCATGCCGGCCGGCGGGTGCGCCTGGGCCGCCAGCAGACCGCCAGTGAACAGCAGCGAGTCGCCGGGGAGGATGGGGAACAGCAGGCCGGTCTCGATGAAGACGATGGCCAAGATCGCCGGGAGCACCGCGTGGGACAACCACGTCTCCGTGAGGAGGTGCATGGGGTCCAAGATCGCGGGCAGCGCGGCGTTGGTCGTCACGGCATCGGATACGGCCAGCAAGGTCACGGCCACCACAGTACCGGTACCCCGGACATCACACCGAACGTCGAAGCAACCTCACAAAGTTGTCGAGTATCCGAGGCCCCGGACCGTGGAAAAAGCCGCTCCCCTATCGTGTGGGCTGACAGAATTTTGTTGTATCGCAGCACACACCCCACGGAGGTCCACGTGCCCATCGCGACTCCGGAGATCTACGCCGAGATGATTGCTCGGGCCAAGCAGAACTCCTTCGCGTTCCCCGCCATCAACTGCACGTCCTCGGAGACGATCAACGCGGCCATCAAGGGCTTCGCGGACGCCGGTTCCGACGGCATCATCCAGTTCTCCACCGGTGGTGCGGAATTCGGTTCCGGCCTGGGCGTGAAGGACATGGTCACCGGCGCGGTCGCGCTCGCGGAGTTCGCGAACGTGGTGGCGGCCAAGTACGACGTCACCATCGCGCTGCACACCGACCACTGCCCGAAGGACAAGCTGGACACCTTCGTGCGCCCGCTGCTGGCCATCTCGGCCGAGCGCGTGAAGAACGGCCTGAACCCGCTGTTCCAGTCGCACATGTGGGACGGTTCCGCGATCCCGATCGACGAGAACCTCGAGATCGCCAGGGAACTGCTGAAGCAGGCGCACGCCGCCAACATCATCCTCGAGGTCGAGATCGGCGTCGTCGGTGGTGAAGAGGACGGTGTCGAGGCCGAGATCAACGAGAAGCTGTACACCTCGCCCGAGGACTTCGAGAAGACCATCGACGCGCTCGGCGCCGGCGAGAACGGCCAGTACCTGCTGGCCGCCACCTTCGGCAACGTGCACGGCGTCTACAAGCCGGGCAACGTGGTGCTCAAGCCCGAGGTGCTGGCCGAGGGCCAGCGCGTGGCCGCCGCCAAACTGGGCCTGGGCGCGGACGCGCAGCCGTTCGACTTCGTCTTCCACGGCGGTTCGGGCTCGCTGAAGTCGGAGATCGAGGACTCGCTGCGCTTCGGTGTGGTGAAGATGAACGTCGACACCGACACCCAGTACGCCTTCACCCGTCCGGTCGCCGGCCACATGTTCGGCAACTACGACGGCGTGCTGAAGATCGACGGCGAGGTCGGCAACAAGAAGGTCTACGACCCGCGCAGCTACCTCAAGAAGGCCGAGACCTCGATGGCCGCGCGCGTCGTCGAGGCCTGCAACGACCTGAACTCGGCGGGACGCTCGATCAGCGCCAAGTAAGCTCAACGCTCGGGATTCCGCGCAGCGCAGCGGAATCCCGGGCAATTTTCGAGCGGCGGGCGCGCCGCGGTCTCTATCGAGGCAGGTGGCATGACTGTCGATGTACGGGTCCTGGGCCCCGTGCAGTTGTTGGTCGCCGGCCGGTCCATACCGGTCGGTGGTCCCAAGCCCCGCGCACTGCTGGCGGCACTGGCCGTGAACCGGCGGCGTGCGGTGTCCTCCCAGGCCCTGGCCGACATCGTCTGGAACGATGATCCGCCGGACTCCTATCAGGCCAGTCTCCAGGTGTTCGTCTCGAACATCCGCAAGACGCTGCGCACCGCCGGGATCGACCCGGTGGCGTTGCTGCGTACCGAATCCTCCGGCTACCGCCTCGAAATCGAGGACGACGAGTGCGATCTCGGGCGTTTCGAGACGCTGCGCCGCGAAGGCTCCGAGGCCGCCGCGATCGGTGACCCGGC
The DNA here is from genome assembly GCF_042732555.1 of Nocardia sp. NPDC059764. Lineage (NCBI taxonomy): Bacteria > Bacillati > Actinomycetota > Actinomycetes > Mycobacteriales > Nocardiaceae > Nocardia > Nocardia sp. NPDC059764. The sequence continues at coordinate 13,057 of NZ_JBHWHH010000091.1, read as the reverse complement.
CGCCGCATCCCGGCTCTTCGGCGAGGCCCTCGCCGAATGGAGCGGGCGGGCGCTCGACGATCTGTCGGGTCTCGGTTTCGCGGAGAGCTTCGCGACCGCCATGGACGAGGAGCGGCTGCTGGTCGCCTCCGCCCGCATCGACTCCGAAATCGCCCTGGGCCGTGCGTCTTCCGTGGTCGGCGAACTGGTGTCGATGACCAACGCCCATCCGCTGCGGGAACCGTTGTGGGCGCAGCTGATCACCGCGCTGTACCTGTCCGGCCGTCAGGCCGACGCGCTCGACGCCTGCCGCCGGGTGCGGACCGTGCTCGCCGACGAGCTCGGCATCGATCCGGGGCCCGCGCTGATCGCGCTGGAACAGAAGGTGCTGCGCCAGGAACCGTTGAGCACCGGGCAGATTCACGAGGTCGAGCGGATGGCCAAGGCCATGACCGAGACCGTCACCGAGATGCCGCGCGCCGTGCGTGCCGGGCAGCTGTGCCTGGCCGACGGACGCGTGGTGCCGATCGGCGCCAACGGCGTGAAGATCGGTCGCATGACCGACAACGATCTGGTGCTCGACGATCCGAAGGCCAGCCGGTACCATGCGCAGATCACGCCCAGCCGGGCCGGGCTGCTGATCAAGGATTTGCACTCCGCCAACGGGATCTACATCAACGAGCAGACCATCGAGTCGGCCGCGGTGCTCGCCGACGGCGATGTCATCCGGATCGGCACGACCGCGATCACCTTCCAGGCCCTGCGCTGACCTTTGGGGTAGGGTCCTTGCCCGGATGAGGTCCGGATGACCCTAATGTCGAGAGGGTTGAACGCATGGCCAAGCGGCTCGTGGCGGCTGCGGGAGCGGTGATCTTCGGGGCGGGAGTACTGGTCGGTATGGGCCGGCCGGCGGCGTCGGCGGATACGGAAACCGGTGCGACACCGGCGGTTCCGGGCATCGGCGCCTGCGCGACCGACCCCAGACCCGTACACGAGTCGGTGGTGCCCAAGACCGTCGAGGTGCCGGTGCCCTATCCGGTCGTCACGGTCGACACCGGGCCGCTGCCGGAGAACACCGAGCGCGTGCGGATGGAACTGCCGCCCGACCCGTGCGTGAACCCGTGCCCGGACCTCACCGACACACCCGCCGCGCCACCGGGACTCGCCGAACAACTCGGCATCCCGAAACTCATCGTGCGGCCGCAGCCGTTCAATTTCGCACTGCCCAACCCGAATCCGCCCGCGCTGCCGCCCGGGCCCGAACCCGCGCACCCGTCCAGCGAGCCCGCCGAGCGCACCCCCGCCCGGCCCACGCCGCAGGTCTCCGACGTGCGTGAGGTGTCGAAACTGACCGGCGCGAACTCGATCAACCGCACCGACAAGCGCTGGCAGGTGCAGGGCACCGACCTCGGCATCATGTGGCAGAGCGCGCCCGACGAGATCGCCATCGCCTTCGGCGACACCGTCGGCCGGGAATTTCATCCGCCCGGCGGCATGGGTGAGGACTGGCGCTCGAACCTGCTGGCGTTCAGCAAGAATCGTGATCTCGCCAACGGCATCGTCTTCGACCGCATGGTCACCGACGACCGCTGCCACGCCTCGGAAATGCTGAGCAGCCGCAAGCTGGACAATATCGAGATCACCACCATCCCCACCTCGGGGTTCGCGCTCGGTGACCGGCAGTACATGAGCTACATGTCGATTCGCACCTGGAACAGCCTGCCCGGCACCTGGTTCACCAACTACGGCGGGCTCGCCTACTCCGACGACCACGGCGAACACTGGACCAAGGACCCGTACGCCAAGTGGGAGAACATCTTCGGCGTCTCCAGCTTCCAGGTCGCGTCCATGGTGCCGCAGGGCGACTGGGTGTACATGTTCGGCATCCCCAATACCCGGTTGGGCGGGGTCGGGCTGGCGCGGGTGCCCAAGGAGCAGGTGCTCAACCCGACCGCCTACCAGTACTGGCAGAACGGCTCCTGGGGGCCCGCCGTGAACGGAAACGTCAGCGCCACACCGATCGTTGACGCGCCCGCGGGGGAACTGTCGGTCCGCTACGACGAGAACCGCAAGGTGTGGCAGATGAGCTACCTCGACACCGCGAAGGCGGCTCTGGTTGTGCGGGAATCGGATTCACCGCAGGGCGCGTGGTCCGACAGCGCGGTCACGGTCAGCGCGCTGCAATTCCCGGAGCTGTACGGCGGATTCATCCACCCCTGGTCGACCGGTGACGACCTGTACTTCACCATGTCGACCTGGAACGACTACAACGTCTACCTGATGCATGCCACGCTGAACTGATCGCTGAAGCCTGTAAATCGTCCTCGTACGTGGCAACTGGTTTCGTTGCGGCCGGGGTAACTCCAGGGTACGACCGAAATTGGTTCGGCACCTGGCCGCCGGCCCGCATGCGAGACGGTCGACGGCTCTCAGCCGTGCGCTGACGTTTCGGGGAGGCGGGACAGCCGGACCTCGGCGATGGCGCGGCCGAAGAGCTTCTTGCCCTCCGAGGTCGCGCCCAGCACGACGGTCGCCGCGCCGGTGGCCGCGTCCACCGACTTCACCTTGCCGGTGAACTCGACGAAGGTCGGGGCGGTCGGCTCCACCGGCACGAAACCGGAGAAGCGGACGCTGAACTTGCCCAGCGCCGACGGGTCGCCCAGCCAGTCCACCAGGTAGCCGGCGGTCAGGCCCATGGTGAGCATGCCGTGCGCGACCACGGTGGGCAGACCGACCAGGGTGGCGGCGGTATCGCTGAAGTGGATCGGATTCGGGTCGCCGGAGACGCCCGCGTAGTTGACCAGGTCGCCCCGGGTGACCGGCACCTTCGCGGCGGGCAGCTCGGTGCCCGCGGCCACGCCCGCGGCGGTCGGGACGGTATTGACCGGCAGCGGCGCGGCGGGGGCGGCCGGCTCGGCCACCTCCTCCGGGGCCAGCAGGATCAGGCCGTTCGGATCGGTGTCGAACTGGCCGGGCTCGACGACATGGCCGTGCATGACCACGCCCGACACGGTCTCGACCGCGACCGGGTCGATCTCGACGCCCTTGCGGGCCACGATGGTGGTGGTGGCGACCAGCACCGGCCGCACGTCGGCATCGGTCAGGGTGACCTTGACGGTGATGAAGTCGTTGTCGCCGAAGCCGCGGATGTTCTCCACCACCACGTCCACGCCCAGCCGGTCCCCGGCCAGGATCGGGCGGTGATACTCGAAGACCTGGTCGGTCTGCAGGATCTGCGAGACGTCGTACTCGGTGAGCACCGAGCCGATCAGCGAGCGGGTGGTGGCCGCGCCGATCACCGAGGCGAAGGTGGGCGAGGCCAGCAGGCCGCCGTAGCCGAGCTCGGCGGCATCGGTCTCGCGGTGGTGGGCGGCGTGGTCGTTGCGCACGGCGCGGGCGAATTCGCGGATCTTCTCGCGGCCCACGTCGTAGTGATCGCGCACCCGGAAGTGACGGCCGACCAGTTCGGCGGCGGTGGCGTTGGTCGGCTCCACGATGGTCTCCGCTTCCAGCGCCGCCAGGGTCTCTGCCGTATCCGGCACGATGTGCTCAGCCGTATCCGGCATCCGTACTCAGCTCCTGCATTCGTAACTTTATGGACGGCGTACAACACCGCTGAAGTGCCGGAATGCCGAAATGGCCAGCCCAGACAACCCAGACACCCTACCGACGTGCAGGTCTATTGACCAGGTTTATGTGATGTTCATCGCGAGCACGGGCGAGAACGTGTCAGGCCATTTCGCCGAAGCTGTCGATACCGATATTCGCCCCGGTCAGTTCGCGTTCTTGGGCTCACACACCTTCCACGAACCACCCTCGTTGCGCAGGTCGAAGGTCCGCGAGGAGAACTTCGCCGGATCCGCCTCGGTGAACACCGTCGCCTGCGCCAGCGCGGCATCACCGGTGATCTGGATGGCGTCCACGCTCTTCACCTGCGGGATGCTCTTCTGCTCCTTGGAGGTCTTGTACACGCTCGCGAACTGGTCGGTCGAGATCTTCTGATAGAAGTCGTGCTGCGCACCGCAGGTCACCGCCCGCAGCGTGTCCAGGTTCCCGCTGCCCAGGGCATCGGTGTACGACGTGATCGTCTGCTGCACCAGCGCTTCCGGCGAATTGTCGTCGTTGTGCTTCTTCACGCCGAGCACCACGCCGACGATCGCCACCACCGCGACCACCGCCGCGGCCACGCCGATCCACAACTTCTTCGAACCGCCACCGGACTTCGCGGCGCCGTCGACCGGCTCGGCCGCCGGAACCCGCTGCGGCTGCGCCAGCCCGCCGATCCCGGGCATGCCCTGCGACCCGCCGATACCGGGCTGCGGCGCACCGAGACCCGGGCCGCCGGGGCCCTGCGGAGCACCCGAACCCGGCTGCCCCTGCGGAGCATTCGGCCCGTGCGGTCCCTGCGCACCCGGGACCTGCGGAGCGTTCGGTCCCTTCAGCGCAGTGGGTCCCTGCGGCCCGCCCGGTCCCTGCGGACCCTGGGGCGTGTTCGGGCCCTGAGGTCCGCGTGGACCCTGCGGCGCACCCGCCCCGACCCGCTGTGGCGACGCGATCCGCGGCCCGCCGATCGGCTGGCCCGGCATGGTCGACTGGGTGTCCGCCGGAGACGGCGCGGTCGCGGGACGACGCGGGCCCATCGGAGGACCCATCGGCGGCCGCGGCGGCGACGGCCGCGTCTCCTCGACGGGCGCGTCCGGAGCGTTCCCCTTCGGCCCGACATTCCGCGGCCCCGCGTTCACCCGAGGCGTCTGCGGCGGCTTGCTGACCGCCCGACCCTGCGGTCCCGAAACCCGGATCTTCTCGGTCCCGGCCTCGCCCGACACCACCGGCAGCGCCGTCGTGGCGTCGTCGGCCGGATTCGGGACCCGCTTGATCACCACGGTCGCGGCGTCCCCGGAGCCCTCGTCCCCGGAGCCTTCGCCCCCGGACTCGCGGTCCTTCGCATTCGCCGGGGCCCCGGAATCGCTACCGCCGGACTTCTCACCGGCCGCGGCGCCATCGCCCGACTTCTCGTCGTCATCGGCCGAAGCGGCGGGCATCCCCTGCGTCGGAACATTCTCCGGCGCAGCCTGCTCCAACGCTCCGCCCTGACCGGCAGCGTCGCTCGAGGCCGCAGCAGCCGCGCCCGCAGCCCCGACGGCCGCGCCGCCCGCGACGGTCTTCCCGGAATCGGCGGAGCCGGATAGCCCCTGCTCGCCGGGCTTCCCGGTCCCCGGACCGCTCACCCCCTGCCCGGACCGCTGAATCTTGATCATCTGCGTGGTGGCATCGGCCTGTACGTCGGCGCCCTGCGCGCCTCCGTCCGCCTTCTCGCCGGCGGGCCGCTGAATCGGAATGAACTGGGTCGGAGCGTCATCGGCGGGCGACGGGGCTCCCGGCCCTTGCCCGCGTCCGGCCGACTGCCCGCCCGCATCGGATTGTCCAGCGCCGCCGGGCTTTCCACCGTTCGCGGGCTGCGCGGCGGATCCCTGGCGTTCCTGGGGCTCGGCAGCCGGAGACTGTCCACCCGGTCCGGATTGCGCGCCCTCCGAGGGGCGTCCACCCGCGGCGTTCCCGGAACCGGGTGCGGCAGCGCCGGATTGCGCGGACGCACCCGGCCGTACGCCCGACCCGCCGGGCGAGGGCTGCCCGCTCGGCGTGCTCTGCGGCTTGAACTCACCCGAGCCCTGACGCGCGGCCGACGGCTGTCCGCCGGGTCCACCCTGCGCTCCGGCAGGCGTTCCCGGTAGTCCGCCGGGCGTGCCTTGCGACCCGCCGGGCCCGCCCTGCGCTCCGGCAGGCGTGCCTTGGTGTCCGGCCGGCGTGCCTTGGTGTCCGGCAGGCGTGCCTTGGTGTCCGGCAGGCGTGCCTTGGTGTCCGGCCGGCGTGCCTTGCTGTCCAGCCGGCGTGCCCTGCTGTCCGGCCGGCGTGCCTTGCTGTCCGGCCGGCGTGCCTTGCTGTCCAGCCGGCGTGCCTTGCTGTCCGGCCGGCGTGCCCTGCTGTCCAGCCGACGTGCCCTGTGCTCCGGCGGGCGGCTGCACTCGGCCCGCGCCTGCCTGTCCGGCGGGGGACTGGCCGCGGCTCGCCGCCGGGGGCTGGACGCGGTTCGCGCCCGGAGTGCCTGCGGGCTTGGAGGTTTCGTAGTGGATGGTGGCGAAACCGGCGGGGCCGGACTTGGCCTGCGGGGTCTTGGGGGCGCCGGGTCGAGGTGCGCCGGTGCGGATTTCCTCGGTCCGCGCGTTGGGGGACGGGATGGCTTCGGTGGCGGCGGTCGGGGGTGCGGCGTCGGCGGTCGCCGGCGTGCTCGTGCCGTTCGCGGCCTGCGGGGCGGACTGGTCGGCCGGGTTCGCCGGGCGTGCGGGGGTGGCGCTGGTGTCCGTGTCGCCTGCGGCGGGACCCGATGCCTGGTTGGCAGGGCCCTGCTGCTGCTGGTCGTCTTTCGGGTCGGACACGCGTTGCACCCCTCGGATCGGCGGAACTGTGATTCGAAGGTCAGCCTACTGAGCATTCCGGGTACCGGTGCAGAATGATCGGCATGACCTCCTTCGGCGATCTGCTCGGACCGCAGCCGGTCCTCCTTCCGGAAAACATCGACGCGGAGGACGCGCTGCTCCAGAAACAGGACCCGGTGCAGGTCGCCGCGGCCCACCCGACCGCCTCCATCGCCTGGGCACACCTGGCCGAAGCCGCCCTGGAGCGGGGCGCCGCCGCCGACGGCGACGTCAACCTCGACATCATCTCCGCCTACGCGTTCGCGCGCACCGGCTACCACCGCGGCCTGGACCTGTTGCGCCGCAACGGCTGGAAGGGCTTCGGCCCGGTGCCGTGGAGCCACGAGCCCAACCAGGGCTTTCTGCGCAGCGTCGGCGCGCTCGCCAAGGCCGCCCGGGCCATCGGCGAGACCGACGAGTACGCGCGCTGCCTGGACCTGCTCGAGGACTGCGACCCGCGCGCCGCCGCCGAGCTCGGCCTCGACTGAATTGACCGGTGGCCTAGGCGAAACCATCGACGCCGCCCGCGAGAGCGGCGTCACCCGCATGCGCAAGGCCGCCGGGCGGGTCCGCTCGTCGCTGCTGCCGATCGTGCAGTGCGCCATCGGCGCGGGCGTGGCCTGGTTCATCGCCCACAATGTGATCGGGCACGAACACCCGTTCTTCGCGCCGATGGCGGCCATGATCTCCATCGGCGTCTCGTTCGGGGCCCGGCTGCGCCGCTCGATCGAGCTCATCGTGGGCGTGGCCGTCGGCATCGGCATCGGGGACCTGTTCGTGACCCGGGTCGGCACCGGCGGCTGGCAGATCATGCTGCTGGTGGTGCTGGCCATGTGCACCGCCGTCTTCCTTGACGGCGGTCCCGTCATCACCATGCAGGCGGCCAGTTCCGCGGTACTGGTCGCGACCCTCTACCCGCCCGGCCAGGGCGGCGCGTCCCTGCGCATGATCGACGCCCTGGTGGGCGGACTGGTCGGCATCGTGGTGGTGGCGGCCATTCCGCTGCACCCGGTGCGCCGCGCCCGGGAGCAGGCGGCCGGAATCCTGGAGGTGATGGGCGCCGCCCTCACCGAATGCGCCGACGGCCTGCTCGAACACGATGCCGCCAAGATCAAGGCGGCCCTGGAGGCGGTGCGCGGCACGCAGGGCGCGATCGACTCCCTGCGCAACACCCTCGAAGGCAGTCAGGAGATCATTCGAATCTCCCCGCTGTACTGGAACTCTCGCGCCCGCCTGAGCCGGTTGCGCGACGCCGCCGACCCGCTCGACAACGCGGTCCGCAATACCCGGGTGCTGCTGCGCCGCGCCCTCACCTCGGTCCGCGACGACGAGGTGCTCGACCCGGGGCTCATCGTGGAGGTCGAGAAGCTCGGTCAGGCGGTGGACGTGGTGCGGCGCATGATGCTCGCCGACCCGGACGAGAAACCCGATCCCGCCGAGGCGACCCGCGTGCTGCGGTCGGTCGGCAAGGGCGCGACCAAGGATCTGGTCCACGGGGCGGGGCTGTCCGCACACGTGGTGTTCGCCCAATTGCGGTCCATCGTGGTGGATCTCATGCAGGTGTGCGGCGTGCGGCGGCTGTCGGCCATGGCGCTGCTGCCCCCGACCGTCGCGCACCCCTACGTCACGCCGATCGATTGACCGGTGCGGTGTGCGCAAGCCCGGTCCTTTGGGGTTGGGTTAGCGCATTGAGGTTTTGGGTCGTCCGGGTTTGCGGGGTGGTCGGCGTTGTTGCTCGATGTATTGCTTGATGATGGATAGGGGTGCGCTGCCGTAGGAGGCGGCGAGGTAGCTGGGGCTCCAGAGGTGTCCGTTCATGTGGTGGCGGTTCACGCGTTCGGCGAATTCATGGTGGAGGCGGCGGGCGGAGACGCCTTTGAGGCTGTTCACGAGTTTGCTGATTGGGACTTTGGGTGGGTATTCGATCAGGAGGTGGACGTGGTCGTCCTCGCCGTTGAACTCGATCAGTTCGGCTTCGAAGTCTGTGCAGACTCCTCGCATCACTTGTTCGCACGTGGTCAGCATGGCGTCATCGAGGACTCCTCGGCGGTATTTGGTAACGAAGACCAAGTGGACATTGAGTGCGGATACTACTGATCTGCCTCGTCTGTACTCGGGTTCTGAAACCATAGGCCAATGGTAGACTGTGGGTGTGCAGCTTCGGTACCAGTACCGCGTGTATCCGACAGCGGGCCAGCGAGAGGGTCTGGCGCGGGCGTTCGGGTGTGCGCGGGTGGTATTCAACGACGGGCTGCGAGCCCGGCGGGACGCGTTTGCCGCGGATCAGCCGTATATCAAGGACTCGGTCCTGCAAACCCAGGTGATCACGCAGGCCAAAAAGACACCAGAACGGGCCTGGCTGGGTGAGGTGTCCTCGGTGGTGTTGGTGCAGGCGGTCGCGGATCTGCATGTCGCCTACCGGAATTTCTTCAATTCGGTCACCGGCAAACGTAAGGGCGCGAAGGTGGCCCCGCCGCAGTTCCGGTCGGCCAAGGATCATCGGCAGTCGATCCGGTTGACGCGCAACGGATTCACGCTGCGATCGAATGGCCGCCTGTATGTGGCCAAGGTCGGCGAGTTGAAGGTGGCGTGGTCGAGGCCGTTGCCCGCGACCCCGTCGAGCGTCACGATCATCAAGGATGCCGCAGGACGATATTTTGCGTCGTTCGTCGTTCAGGTCGACGACCACCCACTGCCCGTGGTCGACTCCGAGGTCGGAATCGACTTGGGTTTGACCACGTTCGCGGTCCTGTCGGATGGCAAGAGGGTCGAGTCCCCGAAGTTCCTGCGCCAGGCCGAGCGCAAGCTCGCCCGCGCGCAGCGGAACCTTGCGCGCAAGCGGAAAGGTTCGGCCAATCGCGCCAAGGCTCGCGTGAAGGTGGCGCGGGTGCATGCGAAAGTGGCTGATACGCGCAGGGATTGGGCGCACAAGCAGTCAGCGGCGATCATTCGTGAGAATCAAGCGGTGTTCGTCGAAGACCTGTGTGTGAAGGGATTGGCCCGCACCCGGCTGGCGAAGTCGGTGCACGATGCCGGGTGGGCGATGTTCGTGCGCCTGCTCGAGGAGAAGGCCAAGCGGGGCGGGCGGTTCTTCGGGAAGGTGGATCGGTTCTATCCGTCCTCGCAGATCTGCGCGCCGTGCGGGCATCGCGACGGCCCCAAGCCGCTGTCGGTGCGCGTCTGGACCTGCCCGGCCTGTGGGGCGGTCCTCGATCGTGATCTCAACGCTGCTCAAAACAATCTCGCCGCCGGACGGGCGGAGAGGCTAAACGCCTGTGGAGGCCAGATAAGTCCAGGGCTTGCCCCGGCACCGGCCCGCGAAACAGGAACCCACCGCGATGCCGCCTGAAGGTGGCATGGAAGGAATCCCGGTCCAGGACCGGGAGGACGTCAATCAGAGCCAGAAGCGCGTCAACCGGCTGCCCATCGACCACCACCCGCCCGGCAGCCCGGACAGCTCGAACAGCGCGTTCACCCCGTCGAAGAACAACCGGTTCACCTGCGGCGTGAACAGCAGCGCGAACAGGATCAGCAGGCCGTAGGGCTTGATCTGATCCAGCGACCGCCGGGTCTGATAGCTCAGCGACGGCTCCAGGATCCCGTACCCGTCGGTGCCGGGAATCGGCAGCAGATTCAGGACGGTCGCCGAAATCTGGAGGAAGGCAAGGAAACTCAGCCCGAACCAGAACGCGGCGTTCGAATGCAGACTGCCCCACAGCGACACGATGACCAGCAGCACCACCGCGCACAGCGCGTTCACCGCAGGACCCGCACCACTGATCATCCGCTGCGTGCGCGGACTGAAATAGTGCGAGTGCACGTACACCGCGCCACCCGGCAGCGCGAATCCGCCGAGCGCGATGAACACCACCGGCAATCCGATCGACAGCAGCGGATGGCTGTATTTGAGCGGGTTCAGCGTGAGATACCCGCGCATCTCCACTTCCCGGTCCCCGGCCCGCCACGCCACGAACGCGTGCGCGAACTCGTGCAGGCAGACCGTCACGATCCACCCGGCTACCACCAGGATGAACACTCCGAATTGGGCTCGGCGCGAATCGAGGTCGGCGTTCCAGGCGAGCACCCCGCCCAGTACCGCGACCGCCACCACCGCCAGGAACACGGGGCTGGGCCGGACCGCCCCGGAGGCTCGTCTCACCGCGCGCGCGTCATCCACCTGTCACTCCCAACTGGCCCGGCTCGTCATCGCCGTGCCGACACCCATTCTGGGGATGAATCAGCGAACCAGCAGCCAAGGCTCGTGGTGCCGATAGAACGTGGAGCGCTTCACCACCCGATCGGCGGTGATCCCGTCGCGGGTGACCAGCGCGCCCGGCGTGCCGAGCTGCATGGCGCGCCCGGCGACCCAGCGCTTCTTGCGCAGTCCGCGGGGCACGGTGGCGTGCAGGCCCGGCATCTCCAGCATGGGCGAAACATGCAGGGCCGCGACCTTTCCGGTGAACAACCGGGTGTCGTCGACGTAGGCCTCGCCCTCGAGTTTCGCGCCGCCCTCGCCGACGATGGTGGCGCGGCCGATGAGCACCTTGCCGGTGTCGTCGCGGATCAGCGGGGTCTCGACGGCCCGGCCCTCGAGCGCGCGTTTGGCGGCGGCGGACCCGGTGCCGGTCTCGTACGCGCGGGAGCCGTAGGTGCGGTCGATGGGCACGTAGCCGATCTCCACGCCGAGGCGTTCGGTGCGCATGAGGTGGGTGAGCACGGCGGCCAGCCCGGCGTCCTCACCGAGCACGATGAGGCGCGGCAGGCTGTCCGCGGCCATCACCGGCAGCAGCTCGTCCAGGGTCCCGGTGTCGGGAATGGCGGCGGTCTGCGTGAGGGACAGGGAAGCGAGCGCGATGGGAACGGGTGCGCCGTCGCAGCGGAGAACATGGGTACTCAACTGCCGAACACCCTCCTCTGGCCTGCCAACACCTATCCGCCTCGCTGCGTCCCGATGGAACCCCCTGCCGGTCCCTCTCCCCGTGCCACCATAGCCCTGTCTCATTTGCCCCGCTGTCCTCAGTGCGCATCCGTTATGTCTGGTTCATTCGGAGCCGGGGCGTGCACCTGGACGTATGTGGTCATCCAGTAAAGTGTGCCCACGGCCACCGCCTTCTGATGGCGGGTAGCTGCAGCAACATGGGTGCTGCGCGTCGAACCCGTAGGAGACACTCGCATGCCGGCAATCGTGCTGATCGGCGCCCAGTGGGGCGACGAAGGCAAGGGCAAAGCCACCGATCTTCTCGGTGACCGGGTCCAGTGGGTAGTTCGATACCAGGGCGGCAACAACGCGGGGCACACCGTGGTGCTGCCGAACGGTGAGAGCTTCGCACTGCACCTGATCCCGTCCGGCATTCTCACCCCCGATGTGACCAACGTCATCGGCAATGGCGTGGTCGTGGATCCGGGCGTGCTGCTGGCCGAACTCGCCGGTCTGGAAGAGCGCGGCGTGGACACCTCCCGCCTGCTGCTCTCGGCCGACGCGCACCTGATCATGCCGTACCACGTGGCCATCGATAAGGTCACCGAACGCTTCCTCGGCAACAAGAAGATCGGCACCACCGGCCGCGGCATCGGCCCCTGCTACCAGGACAAGGTCGCCCGCGTCGGCGTCCGCGTGGCCGATGTGCTGGACGAGAAGATCCTCACCCAGAAGGTCGAGGCCGCACTGGAATTCAAGAACCAGGTGCTGGTGAAGATCTACAACCGCCGCGCGCTGGACCCGCAGCAGGTGGTGGACGAGGTGCTGGAGAAGGCCGAGGGCTTCAAGCACCGCATCGCCGACTCGCGACTGCTGCTCAACGAGGCGCTGGAGCGCGACGAGATCGTGCTGCTGGAGGGCTCGCAGGGCACCCTGCTCGACGTCGACCACGGCACCTACCCGTACGTGACCTCGTCCAACCCGACCGCGGGCGGCGCGGCCGTGGGCGCGGGCGTCGGCCCCAACAAGATCACCACAGTGCTCGGCATCCTGAAGGCCTACACCACCCGCGTCGGCTCCGGCCCGTTCCCGACCGAGCTCTTCGACGAGTCCGGCACCTATCTGGCCAAGACCGGCGGCGAGGTCGGCGTCACCACCGGCCGCGCCCGTCGCACCGGCTGGTTCGACGCCGTGATCGCCCGCTACGCCACCCGCGTCAACGGCATCACCGATTACTTCCTCACCAAGCTGGACGTGCTTTCCAGTCTGGACACCGTCCCGATCTGCGTCGCCTACGAGATCGACGGCGAGCGCGTCGAGCAGATGCCCACCACCCAGACCGACTTCCACCACGCCAAGCCCATCTACGAGGAGATGCCCGGCTGGTGGGAGGACATCTCCGGCTGCCGCACCTTCGAGGAGCTCCCGGCCAACGCCCAGGCGTACGTGCAGCGCCTGGAAGAGCTGTCCGGCGCGCGGGTCTCGTGCATCGGCGTCGGCCCGGGCCGGGATCAGACGATCGTGCGCCACGACATCCTGGGTTCCCCCGCCTCCCCGCGACTTTAGCGGGCGGCTAAGTACCGTAACCGGTTTCGCACCCGTGCCTGCGGCCGGGTGCCGAACCGATCTTGGACGTACCCGGTGAGTTACCCGCATCTCACGAAATCAGTTGTCGCTGACTGAAGAA